>CAISVC010000722.1 GCA_903888815.1 uncultured Fibrobacterota bacterium | reverse complement strand
GCGATCACGCCGTTGAGCTCGGGAATCACGGCAAGGATCACTTCGAAGCAGCCGCACGAGGTCATGGGGTTCGACATGATCGAATACATCGAGATTTCTTCGACCATGTGGTTCGAATTAGCATACACGTAATCGTTGACATTCTTCCAGATGCCGCGCACCGTGTCGAGACATTCACCTTTGGAAAGCGGTTTGTTTGGCCCGGTAGGGTCGATTTCGTACGCGGCCTTGCCGTCGAGCCAGTTGTAAGCGCCGCAAAGGCCCAGCCGCTCCGGCGTGATCACGCACACGTGGTTGGGCGCGAACGACTGGCAGAGCAGGCAGCTGTAAAACGTATCAACGCTTTCGTCGGTGAGCGAGGCGAGCCGCCGGTTGCGTTCGCGGTATATTATACGTGCATGGGCTATCAGTTTGGAAACCTGCGCGGCATCGGTGTAAAGGGTGACCGCGACCTTGTCGACGATAGCCGGATAGTCGGAGAGCAGGCGAGCGCGCAGGATTTCGCCGAAATGCCTGATGCGGAAACCCCGCGCATGAGCATCTTTACTTATGCGTACCCAGATGATGTCCCGCTGGCCCATGTGCCAGACGCCTTCGGCCTGGTTGATGAGATGGTGGATCTGGCGTTCGAGAATCGGCTCGAAATCCGGCTGCATCTTGCGGCCCGCGACCTCGATCCAGATGCCGAGCGGCAGCTTGCCGCCCTGTTCCGCCTCAGGGCCGACCACGGTGATCTTTCCGTCGCTGACCTCGTCCAACTCTTTCATGGTGCAGAATTCGAACGCTTCGGTCAGGTTGCCGCCGAACTCCACCTGCGTCTGCTCTTTACGGATACGTTCGCCTTCAAACGCGGCGCCGTATGCCACCGGTATGGGGATTTCCGTGATCTTGACCTTGCAGCCGCGCACTTCGAGCGCGCGCGCGACCATGGTTTCGAGCGGAACGTTCGATACCACGTGCTCGTAGGTGCAGATGCCGGACGGAAGGATCTGCGGAATATCGGTATCGGCGAGGGTCGGGAAGCCGTAACTCAAGCAGCCGGCTGCGGCCGCGTATTTCTCGTCGTCAACCTCGCCGAGCGCCAGCACGAATGCAAAAGTGCGGTTCTTATTGTACAGCAGGTTGCGTGTGGCCTCGCCTTTTTTCACGCCGCCGAACGAGAGCGCCACGCGGCTGGCAAATCCAAGTGCATGTATTGCAGCACTCGTGTCTTTGCCGTAGGGAACGAGCCGGGTTTCCCAGCCGAGCTGCACTCCTTTTGAAGCAAGCTGTTCGGCGAACGAGACGCCGTTCACGTTTCCGGCCATGAATACGTAAAGGTTCTTGCTCTGCAGTTCACGCGCGAGTTTGACCGCCGCATCGGCGTCCGGCGCTGCGCCAACAATGGCCGCAAATCCCGGCGCAGAGCCGTCCACGAATTCGACCCCGCGTTCGCGCATGATCACATCGTCGGCTGCGCCGAGCCATATGCCGGAATAAGGTGAAGGGCCGGCTACGGTCTTGCATGCTTCGATGATTTCGAAGGCGAAAAGCGTGGCCATGCCGGCGTCAAGCGCAGGACCGAGGTAGGGAAGCCAGACGCGTGAGTATGGTTCCGGCGGCAGAAGGTTTTGGGCATGGGAGAGCGCCGTCTTCATCTGACCGAGCGTCGAAAGTTCAAGACCGAGGTGCGCGTAGGAGAGCGGCAGAAAATAGGCGGTATTGGGGAACGCTACCGGGCATGATTCACCCTTCTGTGAAATCGCTTTTTCGAGTGAATCGCGTGCTTGTTCAACTGCCCCATGCGCGCCGCGGATGGCCGCGGCCGCAATCAGCTTAGACATCGAGTTCTCTCCGTTCCTTCATGCCGAGCAGTTTGCGCTCCCGTTTACGGTTGATATTAAGCGCTGCGCGCTTACGGTCAATATGTTCGAGTATGCGTTTTGCCTGCTCCCTGACGGAATCCGCCCAGTCGAACCTGCCGCCGGTAATTTTTTCAACATCGTTTCTGAGGAAATCCGAAAGCCGCTGAGAGCCGGTGACATGGAGCGGCGCGCCGAGCATGACGTAGATGCCTGACCCGACGAAGTAGTGGCCGATCGCGACCGCCTTTTCGCTCACCCATTCGGGCGCCGCGCCGGCGAGCGGCAGATCGGCAAGATCGCTGCCGAGCCCTCCCTCTTTGACAAGTTCTGTGGCAGCGGCTAAAAGCCGGCTGTTGTCCACGCATGATCCCATATGCAGCACCGGCGGCATGCCCACGGCTTCGCACACTTCGCGCAGTCCAGTGCCCGCAAGCTTGAATGCGGTTTCCGGCGTCATGAGGCCGGCTTTGGCGCAGGCCACGGCCATGCAGCCGGTAAGGAGCACCAGAACATCGTTTTTAATCAATTCTTTGACAAGCTCAACGCCGCGCCCGCTCAGTTCATCCTTCGGATTGTTGCAGCCGACAATGCCGGCCACGCCCCTTATGCGTCCGTCAATAATCGCGTCGTTGAGCGGCCTGAAACTTTTGCGGTAGGTGCCGCCGAGCATTTCAAAAACAGTGCGTACCGAAAACCCTGCGACGAGATCGAGTTTTTCGTCCGGAATGCACACCTTTTCCCTGCGGCGGTTCGCGAAATTGTCAATGGCTGTTCGTGCCAGTTGCCGCGCCTGTTCGCCGGCATGTTCCGCCGCGAACACGAACGGTTCAAACCCTTCGGTGTGCGCAAGCGGCGAGGTCGATATGACTTTCGTGTGAAAGCATTTTGCCACGTCGGCAAGACCGGGCATGACGCACTGCACGTCAACGAGCATCATCTCCACGGCGCCGGTCATGACTGCAAGCTCCTGCTGAAGAAAGCTTCCGGCCACCGGTATACCGTGCCGCATCAGGATTTCATTCGCGGTGCAGCAGATGCCGCAAAGCTGTACCCCTGCGGCGCCTTTGCTCTTGGCGTAGTTGATGATTTCCGGATCTTCACACGCGACCGCGATCATTTCTGAGAGCACAGGCTCGTGGCCGTGCACGATGATATTGACCTTGTCCCTGCTGATAACGCCCAGGTTGACCATGGAACGTACCGGCCGCGGCGTTCCGAACAGAATGTCGGCGATGGCGGTCGCTATGGTCGAGCCGCCCCAGCCGTCGGCAAGTGCCACGCGGATGCCTGCAAGCGCAAGGTGGCGATACTCGTGGTCAACACCCATGGTTGTACGGTGCATGATCTCGACAACCGACGGGTCGATGCCTGACGGGGCGAGCCCCTGTTTTTCCCAGACGGCCTGGCGCGGTTCGGGCGCCTGCGCGAGCGTGGCGAGTTTTTTTTCAGAGGAGCCGAATTCGCGTTCGAAAGTCTCCGCGAGTTCAGAGGCGATCTGATGCGGCGTTTTGTTCTCCATGGTTATGCCGTAGTCAACCGCGACTTCACGCAGCCGACGCTCGTCCTTGATTGCGGAGTCCGGTGAATTGCCCTGTGCCGCGAGTTTGAAAATGTGCACCAGGTGCCTGCCGTGGTCAGCGTGCGCGGCCACGCCGGCCGCGATTTCGCGGCACAGGTTGCGCGCCGCAATGGTGTCGCTGTCCGCCCCGCACACACCGCGCGGGTTCTTAGGCGTAATGCGGCACGGGCCCATGTTGCAGATGCGGCAGCAGATTCCCCCTTTGCCGAAAGCGCACGCCGGTCCGCTGTCACCGGCGCGGTGCCACACGGTCTTGACATTCGCTGCCGACGCCCGTTCGCACAGCTTCCGGGACACAGGATCGCAGCCTGAGTGTTTGTTCTTTTCACTGGATGTTTTTAAGGTCATGAAAAAGCTCTTACATCGACAATCGGGTATGCCCTACAGCTTCAGCAGTTCCTCCGCTATCTGCCTGTAATCATTTCTCAGTCCCAATTTAAAGGCGGTTGCAAAGGCCTCCCTGCACCGGGGTTTATCGCCGAGATAGGCATAGCAGTACCCTTCCCCAAAATACGCGTCCGGGCATGCCGGATCAATAACGGTCGCTTTCCGGAAAAGGTCAAGGGCTTTTGCGAATTCTCCCTTTCCGCTGTACACCGATCCGAGATACACATAAGGTTCGATGTTCTGCGGCTGCAGAAGAATCGCTTTCTGATAAGACATGACAGCAGAATCCAGCAGTTGACGCATCTGGTAGAGAAGGCCGAAATTGGTGTACACTGGCGCGAACAGCGAATCGACTAACAGTGCTTTATGGAGAAACACGGCAGCCTGGCTGAAATCGTTCCGCGTCAGTGCCTGATTACCCATGTTCAGATAGATGATTTTCTGGGAATTCATCGCTTCATGTTCCAGCCAGCCGGTACGATTATCTTCCGGGAACTTCAACAGAGCTGTCCTGTATTCCCGCAAGGCCTGTTCAAAGTTATCAAACCAAGCCGAATATTCGCCGTTTTTACTGTGAATCGCCGCCTGGTTGAGAATTTCCACTGTTTTTTTCAACGAATCGTTCTGACCGGTTATGAGGGAATTGAGATTAATCCAGAGCGCCTGCGGAATAGCAACCACATCGCTGCCTTTCCGGGTTTCAATTACTCTGACAAACTCTGCGCACGGTTTATTAT
>CAISVC010000721.1 GCA_903888815.1 uncultured Fibrobacterota bacterium | reverse complement strand
CACCGGAGTTCTCCTGAGAGCAATTCTTTCCCGCATGTTTATTTCTTCACCACATAGTAAATGTCCGACCCGAAAACAGGGTCTACGCTCGCATCGGTCAGAACATGGACGAAATACAATATGCTGCCAGCCGGTGTTCTCAACGCGGAGCGAGTGGAAATAGACGGTGTCTCCGGACGGCGCGAAGCTGAGCTCGGCGTCAAGGCCGCTCTGCGAAGCTCCCTTGCGCAGATCGAAAAAAACCGGATACGAAAACTCGCCCGGCCCGCCGCTCCGTGTCGAATAATAGGTCCCGTTTTTTCCCTGCAGCTGTTCGGACGGAGACAGGTTTTTAAGCAGGTCGGTGGTGAAAAGGAAATAGAGCGTCTGTCCGTCGCGTGAAATTTCTATAGCGTCTTCGGGGCAATTGGTGTTGACCGGGGCGCCGACTTTCTGTGGGGAGCCCCACTGCGCCGTATCGACCGTCTGGGGCAGTACAAGGTCGGTTCTGCCGTTTGTCGCCGTGCACTGGCAGTCGGGACGTGTGCTGCCGTGTCCGAACGTGTCGGTGGGCGGAGGGCTTGACGGCTTGCTCGCGCAGGTGAGCAGCAGAGCGGACGCCATTATCGGCAGGGCGAGTCGAAGAAACAGCCTTTGATGTATAATGGTTCCTCCTTGTATCAATATGTAACCCGCAAGCGCACAAAGCAAGCGGAATCAATCGGCCTGAAACCTATTGACAATTGCTGACATGTACCCTCTTTATTTCTGAAGCATCCTTGTTTCCGCAAAGGCGTTTCGCCCGCCAGTAGACTGGGCTGCTGTGTAAAGAGTATATTTTATAAGCAGTTTTCAGCGTTTTTTGCCGGTTTACCGGCAATATTTTTTCCATAGACGGGACAACAAAATGGGAATGATCAAAAAGTCATCGAAACTCGACGACGTGCTGTACGATATCCGCGGGCCGGTGCTCGAAGAGGCGAGGCGGCTTGAAGAAGAGGGCTTCCGCGTGATAAGGCTCAACACCGGCAACCCGGCACCGTTCGGCTTTTTTGCGCCCGACGAGATGATCCATGATATGATCGCAAACCTGCGTGAAACGCAGGGGTATTGCGATTCCAAGGGGCTGTTTTCTTCCCGCAAGGCGATCATGCAGTACTGCCAGCAGAAGAACATTGCGGGTGTCGACGCCGAGGATATTTTTATCGGCAACGGTGCTAGCGAGTGTATCGTCATGGCGATGCAGGCGCTCCTTGATAAAGGCGATGAGGTGCTTATTCCGACGCCTGACTACCCGCTTTGGACCGCTGCTGTTCGTCTTTCGGGCGGTACCCCGGTGCACTACCGGTGCGATGAACAGTCGGAATGGTGGCCCGATATCGCTGACATAAAGAAAAAGGTTTCGAAAAACACTAAAGGGATTGTGGTCATCAACCCGAACAACCCGACCGGTGCGCTCTATCCGCGGGAAATCCTTGAACAGATTATTGAGTTAGCCCGGCAGTACACGCTCATCGTCTATTCCGACGAGATTTACGACAAGATTCTCTATGATGATGCTAAGCATGTGTCAACTGCTTCGCTTGCCGACGACCTGCTGTTTATAACCTTTAACGGGCTTTCAAAAGCCTATCGTGTGGCGGGATTCAGGGTAGGGTGGATGGTGGTGAGCGGCAACAAGAAAGGCGCGGCCGATTATATTGAAGGCAT
>CAISVC010000720.1 GCA_903888815.1 uncultured Fibrobacterota bacterium | reverse complement strand
TGCCTGCCCACGATGATGGGCTTTGTCCATGTGCGGACACCGGGTTTGATGTTATTCACCAGAATCGGCTTGCGGAACACGGTGCCGTCGAGCTGTGCCCTGATAGTGCCGTTCGGCGACTTCCACTCCTGCTTGAGATTGTACTCGCTGACTCGTTTCTTATCCGGCGTGATGGTCGCGCACTTGACGCCCACGCCGTGCTTCTTGATGGCCTCGGCCGCCTCGAGGGTGATTTTGTCTTCGGTTTCGTCCCGCCTTTTAAGTCCAAGGTCATAATACTCTGTCCTGACGTCGACGTATGGAGCAAGGAGCTTCTCTTTGATCATCGCCCACATGATACGGGTCATCTCGTCGCCGTCCATTTCAACAATTACATTTTTAGTGCTGATCTTTCTTTGCATTATACATTCTCCTGTTAAAGTCGTTTACATTTCAGTAAATAATTTAGGAGCTAAAGGCATTCGATTGGGTAGCGGGTGCCTCCCTGCCGAAGCCTCGGCGCAGGCAGGGGCACCTCCTATGCAACTTTGAGCTTCCGTTACCCGCACCCACAAGCATTGTTCAGCTAAAGAAAAAATCTGTACATCTTTTTTTCAACGCGGCTAAAACTTGAGGGTACGGGTCAAACGAAGTAACGTTTCAGCACGATCACGCTCTCCCGATACCCAATCGAATGCCTTTAGCTAAAATATTTAATAATTATTTTTCTTATCTTATAGATTTCTGCTTCTGCAGCGCCAGCGCGCCGCCTGCAAGCACAATCTGCTTCTGCCGCCCGGTCAGCGTGTAAACCACCGGAATGTCAATGTTTTTTGTTTTGTTTTTAACGGTGAGCGGCCTGCCCGAAGCGATCGACCGGGCAATGCCCGGGATTTCAAGTTCATCGCCCTGATCGATCCGGTCATAATCACTCTCGTTTTTGAACGTAAGGGGAAGAATGCCGAAATTCAGCAGGTTGTCGGTATGGATGCGCTGGAACGATTTGGCCAGCACGATCTTGACGCCGAGAAACATGGGGCAGATGGCCGCATGCTCGCGCGATGAGCCTTCGCCGTAGCTTGCGCCGCCGACGATGATATTGTGCCTGCCGGAATCACGCGCCTGTCTGGCACGCGCCGCGAAACCCGCGTCAACCGTCTCGAACACGAACTCCGAATATTTCGTAACGTTTGAACGGTATTTCATCCGCGCACCGGCCGGAATGATGTGGTCGGTGGTGATCTTGTCGCCCACCTTGATCGAGGCCACACCGCTGATGTCGGCCGGGAGCGGGCTATTCGTCGGCGGAGCGCCGATATTCGGGCCACGGGAAACCATGCCATTCGGCATGGCTTTCGACGGATCTTTCACGGCTTTCGGGAAGATGAACATCCGGTCGTCGATGAAGAATTTCCGGGGCATTGCAATTTTCGGATACTTCATGCCGAGTTTCCGCGGGTCAGTGATTTTCCCCCTGATAGCCGCGGCCGCCGCTGTTTCGCATGAGACAAGGTACACCTGCGCGTCTTTGGTGCCCGACCGGCCTTCGAAGTTGCGGTTCGAGGTACGCAGCGCTACGCCCCTGCTGGCCGGCGACCGGCTGTTGCCGATGCAGAAACCGCACGCGCACTCGTCGATGCGCGCTCCCGAGGCGATAAGATCGGCCAGGTAGCCGGCCTTGTCGATATTCTGGAGCACCTGCCTTGAGCCCGGTGCCACGACAAAGCTCACGTTGGGCGCCACGACTTTACCCTTCAGGACTCTGGCGACCGTCGCAAGATCTTTATACGAGGAATTAGTGCAGGAACCGATACAGACCTGATCCACCTGCATGCCCTGCAGCGATTCGACGGTCGCGATATTGCCGGGCGAGTGGGGAGTTGCCGCAAGCGGAACGAGTCTGGAGAGATCGATCTCCACGACCTTGTCGTATTCCGCATCGCTGTCGGCATTGATTCCGGTCCAGTCACGCACACGTCCCTGCGATTCGAGAAACGCCTTCGAGATCTCATCGCTCGGGAATACCGAGGTGGTGACGCCGCATTCGGCGCCCATATTGGTAATGGTGGCCCGCTCAGGCACGGAAAGAGTCTTTACACCCGGTCCGCCGTATTCGAACACGGCATTGACGTTCCCCCTGGTACCGAAAATCCGCAGGACTTCGAGAATGACGTCTTTTGCCGAAACCCACGGCTTCAGTTTACCAATGAGATTGATTTTGACGACCCTTGGGCAGACAAGGTAGAACGGCGCGCCGCCCATTGCCATGGCGACATCCAGTCCGCCGGCGCCGATCGCGATCATGCCTATGCCGCCGCCGGTCGGCGTGTGCGAGTCTGAGCCTAAAAGCGTTTTCCCCGGCTTGCCGAAACGCTCGAGATGCACCTGATGGCAGATGCCGTTGCCGGCGCGTGAAAGAATAATGCCGTACTTTGCGGCGATCGACCGCAGATAGCCGTGGTCATCGGCGTTTTCAAAGCCGCTCTGGATCGTGTTATGATCGATATAACTGACGGAACGTTCGGTCGCGATTTTCGGCAGTCCCATGGCCTCAAACTGAAGGTAGGCCATGGTGCCGGTGGCGTCCTGCGTAAGCGTCTGGTCTATTTTTATGGCAATTTCCGATCCGGGGTTCCAGGCACCCTCGACACTATGCGCCTCAAGCAGTTTTCTGGCTATTGATGCTCCCATTGGTGTAAGCCTCCTCTTGAATGTTGACTGCCTAATCCTGAACCCGGCCGAGGAACTGGCATTCGCTGACCGGGATGCGCATGTCCATGTCCGTGCCGCTTTCGCGGTGGTCCAGATATTCGCCGGCGCCGCCCGCGACCCTTCCGAGCGCGAATGCGAGGAACGGCAGATCGACCGCGCGTTCGACCGTGATCTTCTTATCCGCAAGGAGCGGCCACGCAATGCCCATCAGTATGCAGGTAAGCGCGGCGTCGACGTTGACGGCATGCACCTTGTTGGTCACGCCGGACGCGGTCATGGCCCTGGTCAGCCGGTGGTAAAAATCCAGGAATACATTGTAGATCCTGTGCTCCTGCATATACGCAAAGATGATCCTTTCGCGCGGATCGTAGTTGACCGGTTCCTTGTTGAACACCGGGTGGCCGAGGCAGGGAACCTTGTCGTAATCAAGTCCGGCTTCCTTGGCCACCGCTTTCTTCTCCTTGAATTTCTTGACAAACGCAGTAATAATCCCGTCAAGGTCGGGCGCATTCGCCTTGTCGTACGGGTCAATGAGCCCGCTCTTGCCGAACACCTCAATGAGCATCCGCGCCGCCTCCTGCCCGTTGCCGCCGTGCACGGTCCCGATCGCGGCAAGCGTCGCGATCATAGCGGTATTCGGCGCATTGCCGGCGCTGGCCGAGAGCTTCGGCGCCTGGCCGGAGATCGTGCCCGGCCCGTTGGTCAGCGACGCGATCAGCCCCATCTCGAAAAGCCTGGTCTCGAACTCATGCTTCGGCGGCTGCCCGAGCCAGTACAGCAGCACCGACTCGGCAAACGAACCTTTCTTCATGAGGTTCATGACCGAATAGCCGTAGATGCGCGGCGTCACGCCGTCATTCGACGAGGCATGCGATGCGTTCCGCATTGGTTGACGCGTGGGTATGCGGCCGAGGCCGGACTTGACATACCGCTCAACCAGCGAACCGTACGGCTCGGGAATCACCACGGTATGCAGGATCATATCGCGCGGGAGCTTACGTTCAAAGGGGCCGAAATTGATGAACCACGGTTTAAGCGCGATCGGCTGCGTCGGATGGAAGTCGGTTTTGATATTGAGCGCGTCGGTCAACGCCATGGCCGCGGGAACAAAATCATGGAGCGCGTTGACACGGATGCCTCGCTTCCGCTCGGCAAGCAGGGTTGTCGATTTTTTATGCTGATCCGGGTCAAAAACCGGCACCTGAAAATAGTCGTCGAACATTTTCATCTTGGCCGAAGCGCTGGTGTTCGGGCCTTCGACCACGGCGCCTGCGTGTCCCAGGGAAACGGAGCGGCCTTCGGCGAATTTTCCCGACACATAGACCAGCAACGGTTTGGCGCGCTTGAGAGAGCTGAGACAGGTTATAGCCTCTTCTTCGTAAACGCCGCCCGGTTCAACATACAGGATAATGAGCTGGGTGCGGGTGTCCTTCATGGCAAGAGGCAGAAGGTCCTTGACCGGCGTCAGGATCAGCGGGTCTTTACCGGTCGAGATGCCGTACGATATGCCCATGCCGGCTGATTTGAGGTAGGTCGCAATGGTATTAACCATGTTGCCGGAATTCGATATGATGCATACGCTTCCCTTCTGGAAGGTCTCATCCGGCGAATCACCGCCGACCGCGCCGACACGGATACGGTCGTGCGCATTGATGACGCCGAGCGTGTTGCAGCCGATGATGTCGATGTTCGCATCATTAGCAAGCGATTTGAGCTTTGCGGTCACTTCGATTGACACATGCTCAGTGATGACAAAAATGGTCTCGACGCAATCCCTCCCGTGCTCAAGCACCTCCTTGACGTCGCCATACACGGCGTCCGGCGGCGAATAGACTAGTATCTTACTGGGCTTCTTTGCCTCAGGAAGGGCGGCCAGCAGCTCGCCGAACTGGCCGAAAACCGGGATCGGTCCGGCTCCCGGCACATCAACGGTCTGTCCGGCCTTGCCCAGCGCCCAGCCGGCAACGATGTTCCCGCAGTAGCGCTGGGAAACAACCGAAACTTTTGATGCTTCACGGCCGGTAATGTTTGATACGGCTATCAAATCACCTTTTTTCAGGATATCGCTCAGAGACCTGGCTCTCATTTATCTGCCCTCCTTTACTTTTTTCTCGCTGTAACTGACCAGTCTGGCCGCATACGCGGCGACCAGGGTGATTGGAGTGTCGGGCCCGAAGATGACATACGGCAGATTGAGATTTTCGAGCGTCTTTTTCATGACCGCAAACCCCTGGACAAGACCGGGCCCGCCGCGTCCGATGACGACCGGAATATGGATGGGCCCGTGCTGGCCGACCCACTCTTCCAGGGCGTCCGCGATGGCGGCAAAGGTCACGTCGATCTGCGTATTATTGGCTTTCCCGCCGAGAATCAGGAGCAGCGACGCATCGGCGAGTTTATGGCGGAAGCAGATTTCGGCGGTCTTCTTCATCCGGTCGTACGGCGGGTTGCCGCCGAAATCGGACAGAAAAATCGGATCGCCGCCGCACTGGGCCAGGGTCTCGATAATGATGGTGCTGGCGCCGCCGCCGAACAGTATCGGAAGGATCTTCTTCCCGCCAAGACT
>CAISVC010000719.1 GCA_903888815.1 uncultured Fibrobacterota bacterium | reverse complement strand
TAAACTGGCAGAAGATCAACAATGAGCTGCCTATTTTAACGCCGACCATCAGTAATGAGCACCGGATGCGGGACCCGTACACCCTCTACGATCCGCGCACCGGCGTTTTTCACCTTGTCTGGACAACGGGGTGGACCCAACAGACCATCGGCTATGCGGCAGTAAAAGACCTGAGAGACTGGAAACATAGTGTCCAGAAAGCGCTTCCGGTGGGCGCGAAAATCCCCAATTGTGCATGCTGCTGGGCGCCGGAGATATTTTACGACACCATTAAGGACAGTTTCATGATTTACTGGTCAACCGAAAGAGGGACCAACGGCAAGCGGTCCTATTATTGCATGACAAAAGATTTCAAGAGCATCACTGACCCGAAACTGTTCTTTGATCCGGGCTATTCCGTGATCGACGATGATATACTTAAGGTTGACAGTGCGAAGTATTACATGTTTTTCAAGGACGAGCGGGAGCCATCGGCAGCCGGAAAAGTCTCCAAAAACATTCATTATGTGTACGGTCCAACGCCGCAGGGCCCATGGAACCAAGGCTCATGGGACAATGTTTCACCACCAATTACGTCGCCGGGGTGCGAAGGGCCGAGCGCAATTAAGATCGGCAATGAATACTGCATTTATTTTGATCCCTATTTCGATTTCACCAGTACCTATCGTATGGTCAAAGTGACCGATCTAACCACAACGACCTTTCCGTGGCCCCAGGGTGATGTTCTGAAAACCGCGACAGGTAATTTTTTATACAGTCATGGCCATATTATTGAGATCCCGCGGGTAAAGGTGATGCAGCTTCTTAAAGGTGCTCAGGATCCGACAACATATGACCCTTGGGAGCTTCCCTATATCCTTACTGCTGATGAATATCCATTGGGAAAACAAAACTGCGGCTGCGGAACCGGTGTGGGGCTCGCGCTCTTCCCGCCGCTCTGGTTCAAAGCAATGTCGTACAGAAAACGAAAAAAGAAAAAGCGGTAACTTACCTTCCGGATTCTATTTTACCAGCGATAGTGATTTCCGAGTCAATGTGCTCCAGTGCTTCCATCAGCGGCTTCCGAACGCACGTAATGAACCTTACAAGATTCTTGCCGGTACCTGTATTCCTGTCGTTTCTTCTGATTTCATGCCCGCTCTTCAGCTTCAGCGGCAGCGACGGTGCTGCCACCATCCCCCTCGACAGCAGCTGGAAATTTCATTTTTCCGGAAAAGATTCAAGCAGTGTATTTCCGCTTACCAATGCTGTACAGGCATATGAAACCGTGACGCTGCCTCATATGTTTCCATACGACAGTATACGCAAGAAACCGACAGAAGGGTTTGGCT
This sequence comes from uncultured Fibrobacterota bacterium, assembly GCA_903888815.1. GTDB lineage: Bacteria > Fibrobacterota > Chitinivibrionia > Chitinivibrionales > Chitinispirillaceae > BOG-1184. The sequence continues at coordinate 6,895 of CAISVC010000719.1, read as the reverse complement.
GGTATTTCCGGGACATTGAAATTTCCCGTTTGTTTCTTGACAAAGACATTTTTCTTGACTTCGAAGGTGTATGTTTACGATCAAAGATATTTGTGGACGGTGTTTCCGCAGCGGAAAACAGCTTCGCTTATCTGCCTTTCAGCGTTAATCTCACGCCGTTTATCAATGGAAAAACGCATATTCGCCTTGCAGTCCGGGTAGACAACCGTCTCCTGCCCCGGCAGATCCCGGATCATAACGCCAGGGGCTGGTGGAGGTATGGGGGAATAATCCGCGAGGTTTTTCTCTCAGCCCGGTCAAAGCAACGGATCGACAGTGCGGAAATCCGCACCATTCATTACAATAAAGACACTTTTAACCTTCACCTTTCACTCAAACCGGCGCAGGTTCTGTGGGACAGCGTTGCCCTGGCAATTGTTCCGCCGGACAGGCAGCTTCCGCAGTGTAAAGCAACCATACGCGGAACGGATACGCTGCTGCGTATTGGCGGCATCCGGGGGTGGACTCCGGAGACCCCTTTCCGGTATGATTTTTTGATGGTGCCGTTTTTCAAGGGAACGGCAGGCGACACCCTCAGGCTGCTGCGGGGTTTCTGCCAGCTTACGGCCCGGAAAACAAAGCTGTACCTGAACGGAAATCCTTATTATCTGCGCGGAATAGGCAGACATGATGTTTATGGCAATAAAGGCCCTCTGCTTACCCGTGATGACCGGCTCCGTGACCTGAACGATTTGAAATCGCTCGCGGTGAATTTTTTACGGATCGCCCATTTCCCGCAGCACCGCGACATCTATGAGCTGTGCGACAGCCTCGGCCTGCTGGTCATGGACGAAGTTCCGGCATGGAAGACGGATGCACGGTTTCTTGGAAGTAAATACGGACGGGACTACGGCTCCGCATACATGAAAAGCCTGATCGCGGCGCATGGCAATTATACCTGTATCTGCATGTGGTCGCTGGGCAACCAGTTTGCCAGTTATAAAACCTCGGTTGCCGATTATGTGGGCGCCGTTTCCGCAGAAGTAAAGAAAGCAGACCCTTCCCGCCTCATGACCTTCTGCAGTTACTATTATATCTGGGATAAGGCGTTTTCGCACGTTGACGTGATCGCCGTCAACGAGTATTTCGGCTGGGAACTGGCGTCGCTCGGCATGCTGGCGACAATGCTTGACAGAATAAACAGGGACTGGCCCGGCAAGCCGGTGCTTGTCTCGGAGCTGGGAGCGCAGGCGAAACTGGGCTTCAGGAACCCCCATTCCAGGCTTGCGGGAATGGTAACGAGCCTTATCGCAAAGGATATCAGCGAAGACCACCAGGCGCTCTATATTCAATCGCACATGGACTCCATCTGGGACAAACGTGCGTATGTCAATGGTATGGTGGTGTGGGCCTACGCCGATTATATGGCGTACGCGAACAAAACACGCACGGCAGACATGCCGGCGGGCCTCAACAGCTGCGGCATTGTGACCGGCGACCGGGAAAAGAAACTTTCCTGTTCTATCGTTAAAGAGCGCTATGCCTCGTTCCGCGACCGGTTTGCCGCAGAAAACAATACCGCAGCAGTGAAACAATAGCATATGCAAACGGATATTTCAATTGTCCTTTCTGTTCATAATGAAGAGAATAATATCGGCGTTCTTATCAAGGAAATTGCCGCTGTTTTCGAAAACACCATCCGGAAGCCTTATGAAATCATCGTTGTTGATGACGCTTCCGACGATAAAAGCATTGCCGTGATCCAAGATGCTAAAAATTTCTTGAGTTCCTCATCTTTTCTTGTCAATATTAATCTTCTCACACAGTCGGTCAGGTCCGGGCAATCGAAAGCGCTCATGAGGGGAATGACTGCCGCGCAGGGAGCTTTGATCGTTACCATGGACGCGGACCTGCAACATGATCCGGCGGATATTCCGAAGTTACTGGAAAAGATGGTTTCGTATGACATGCTTTGCGGCATACGGAAGAACAGGAGCGATGGTTTGGCACGGCGCGTGTGCTCGAAAATCGCCAATGCCTTTCGCAACTGGATCACCGGAGATTCAATCACCGACAGCGGCTGCACGTTCAGAATTATGCGGAAGGAGTGCGTTGCAGCGTTTCAGCCGATAGATGGCTGCCTGTTCGGGTGCGAATTTTTCTTCCACCCGGTGTTCGCCCGCCGCAAAGGTTTTCGTGTAGGAGAAGCAGAGGTGCATCACCGCCAGAGAACTTCAGGAAAAAGCAACTACAGGCTCATGCGCGGCAGGTTCATGCGCGGGATTGCGGCGTGCATCCGTGCGAGGAGATTGCTTGCACATGTTGAAAAGCAAGCTTGAAAAACAAATCGGCTCTATATTATAGTTATAATAGGGGAAGCAAGAGGTGCCGATTATTCCGCTGGAGAAGAAACACGCAAAAGCGACCGGAACGCAGGTGCTCTGTATCAACGCAGGAGACTATCAAAAGACGTTAATAATATTTTGTTGATTTCAGAAAAGAGGTGTATTTCACAGAGCAAAACGCCACAGTGGCCACATGATTTATATTATTGACAACTGTGTGTAGGTCCATTTATTTGCAGGATGAAACCATTTAAAAACAAGGAGGATTCCATGAAAGTCCGCAAATCTCGGCATCACGTGATCATTGTCTGTTTTTTAAGCATGGCACTGTGTGCCGTGTTTTTTTCGCCCCTTTCGGCCCGCACCGTTCAAAGCCTCAATCTCAACTGGAAATTCAACCTGGGTGATGTGAGCGGCGCTCAGAATACGACATATAATGACGGGGCGTGGCAGAGTGTGTGCGTTCCGCATACGTTTCAATGCACCGATTATCATTACGCTTCATTTTATCGCGGCATCGGCTGGTACCGGAAAAGTTTCACCGTTGATGCGTCTGCTGCAGGTAAAAAGGTGTTTCTCGGGTTTGAAGGAGCAATGACCGTTGCTCAGGTATATGTTAATGGAACCTTGGTCTCGACGCATTACGGCGGATTTACGCCGTTCACGATCGACATCACCGCCGCTGTTACCGTCGGCAGCAGCAATGTCGTGGCAGTGAGATTGGACAATACCTATCAGACCGATGTTCCTCCGGAAAAACCCGACGGCTCCGACATTGATTATTGCCTGTTCGGGGGTTTGCATCGCGACGTTAATCTGATTATCACCGACTTGCTTTACGTTCCGGATCCTCTCTCAGGAGCCAGTGCGCCGGGCGGCGGCACGTTTATCACAACCCCGGCGGTTTCCGCATCAAGCGCCTCCGTGAGGGTGAAGACCGTGGTGAGAAATGAGTACACAACCGCCAGATCATGCGTGCTCAGGACCACGATTGTTGACAAAAACAACGCCGTGATCACCTCTGCGCAGACAACCCAGAGCATTGCCGCCGGCGCCACCTACACCTTTACGCAGAACCTTACGGTGCCGAGCCCTGCGCTCTGGTCGCCGACCAGCCCGACGTTATACCGGGCAAACTCGGAGGTCTACGATAACACGACGCTGGTCGATACCTATACGACCCGCTTCGGCATCAGAAGCATCCTGTTCAATGTCACAAACGGCTTTTTCCTCAATGGTACCGGGCTAAAACTTCTGGGTACCAATCGCCACGAGACCTTTCCGTACATAGGTCATGCGCTGCCGAACCGTGCCCAGTATCGCGACGCCAGGGTGCTCAAAGCAATGGGCTGTAATTTTATCCGGCTCTCGCACTATCCCCAGGATCCGGCGTTTGTCGATGCCTGCGATGAATTGGGCATCCTGATGTGGGAAGAGGTGCCGACCTGGATGGGGTGGACTCTTCCGGCGTCATGGAAGCAGCGCCATTATCAAGATATCCGGGACATGATCAGACGGGACCGCAACCATCCGAGCATTATCGTGTGGGGTATAGGGCTCAATGAAGGCGGACAGGACAATGATCTTGAAAACAACAGCGAAGCCGCTGCAAAAAGCGAAGACTCCTCCCATTATACCACCACGGGTCGGAATTATCAGACCGCGACTAATCCTTTTGATATCTATGGAAACAACTATTTCACCCCGCCGCTTCCCACCTCAAATCCTGATCCGGGCAGCCTGGGGTATATCAACAGCGAACATACGGGGCATACCTATCCCACCCACCGGTACGATGCAGAAGTAACGCTGATCGAGCACAGCCGGCGTCATGAAGCCATGACCGCTGAAGCCAGGACACGCAACTGGGTGGCGGGCTCCTCGGCTTGGTGTGCGTTTGATTACAACACCCTTTTTAACCACGAAAGCGGTGTCGCCTATCATGGCGTGTCCGACCTTTTCCGCATCCCTAAGTTCGCCTATTACTTCTATCAGAGCCAGTCGGCCGCCGACAACTACGACGGTTCAAGGAACCCAATGGTGTTCATGGAAAGCATATCGAACTATACCATGCCGAGCTCGCAGACTATCAAGGTCCTGACCAACTGTGATGAGGTCGAATTATTCGTTAACGGCGTCTCGCAGGGGATCAAATCGCCGGATCCGGCTAATACTTCGACCCGCTGGTGTGCGGCCGATGCCAATACCGGCCACTGGTGGAAGGTCGATCTCGGCGCAAGCTACAATATCACCGGTACCGAAGTCATGTGGGAACAGGCGGGAAGCGTGTACCAGTACAGAGTCGAGACCTCTCCCGACAACACAACTTGGACACTAGCGGTTGACAAAACCGCAAACACCAGCACCGCCCAGGTACAGAACGACCCCTTTACCGCGAGCAACGTCCGCTATGTCCGGATAACCGTAACCGGCCTCGGCACCGGCAACTGGGCAAGTTTCTATAATTTCAAAGTGTTCAGCGGCGGCGTGAATGTCGCTCTTGGCAAGACAGCGACCGCGGACAGTCAGGAAGCTGCGAACCCGGCTTCGAATGGAAACGATGCCGGTATGTCGCTTGCCCATCCACCCATAATTTTCAGCATAAATTACGCTTCACCCGGTACCCTTCGCGCCGACGGCAGGATCGGCGGCACGGTCAGGGCGACGCAGACGTTATACCGCCCGGGGACCGCAGCCAGAGTTTTACTCTGGTCCGACACCGATACGCTCTTTGCTGACGGCACCGACATCGCCCGGATTGTCGTTTCGGTGGTTGATGCCAACGGAATGGTCGTGCCTTCGGCCGCGAACACGGTTAACGTCACTGCCAGCGGCGCGGGCAGAGTGATCTGCGGTTCGGCCGGGCCCCAGGCAAGCGGCAGTGTCACGGTTGAAGGGGGACAACTGGCGTATTTGCTACAGGCCGGGCTGGCAGCGGGAACGGTCACCATGACCGCTTCGACAGGCAGTCTGACTCCGGGTCAGAAAACAGTCATTGTTATAACCCCACCGCCGACCGGGGTCAAACCCGAAGGCAAAGCGTCTCTGCGGGGGGGTGCCGTTTGCATGCCGGTGATACGGACGTCCGGGCATACCATCGTGTTTGAAAACCTGAACAAAAGCACTCCGTCACAATGTATGCTCGTTGCGATGAACGGAAGGATTGTTAAAAATATCCGTATATCCGGGAAAACAGGTTTCGTCGTGGAGGCAAAGGATTGCGCGGTCGGCGTTTACTGCGCTGTCATTAAATCCGGCGCAGTCACGGTTCAGAAAAATGTCATGCTGATGGAATGAAACCAAAGCCGAAATCTTTTTCGTTACTTTACGGGGAAGGTGGAGGGGGAATAATGCGAATTTTGAAGGGAATCCGGCGTAAGCCGTCGGAAGTATCAACCGGAAGAAGTATGTTGCTACCTATGAGGGTCCGTTGCTGTACGGAAAGCATAACAGCACGTACATCGGCGATTGTTATTATCGTATCATCGCTGTGTTTTGCAGGAAATCCTTTTGTCTGGTGGGACGGCAATGCTGACCCGTCCATCCGCGTGTTCAACGGTACGGCCTATCTGTACCCCTCTCATGATTCATCGGAATATGTAACGACATGGCTGGAAAACGATTTCAAATGCTATTCGTCAACTGACCTGGTGCACTGGACCGATCATGGCGTGATCCTGTCCGAAAACAATGCCACCTGGGACATAAACAACCACACCTGCTGGGCCCCGGACATGCATTACTACAACGGCTATTACTACTTCTATTTCTGCATGAATTCACGGGTGGGGGTGGCGCGGAGCACTTCGCCCACGTCCGGTTTTACCGACTATCTCGGCAACTACCTCGTCACCAATATCGACCCGTCATGCTTTACCGAAGATAACGGAAACAAGTACTTCACCTGGGGCCAGCCCGGAGGAGTAGGGTATGGGGCCAACTGTTTCGGGCATGCGCAGCTGAATACCGACATGAGAAGTTTTGTTTCTCCGGCCGTGGGACTGTGCATGCCGGCTGCTACGAACATGACCGAGGCCTCGTTTATTTTCAAGCGGAACAACCTTTACTACCTGCTGTACGGCACCACGTCGAACGGTGTCATCAGGTACGGGACATCAACCACGCTTGCCGGTCCCTATACGTTTAAAGGCGGCGTTGTTTCCGGCTACAAGTATTGCCAGGGCACAGGCCACGGAAGCGTATTCCAGCTGAACGGCCAGTGGTATATCGCTTCACATATGTGCATTTACGGAAATGCCTATTTCAGGAAAGCGGGACTATGGTACCTCCATTTCAGGGATAACAATGATATCGATTCGATCACCGCTCCGGGCACCTGGGGCGTGGGCAGGTATCAGGCGTTCGACACGCTACAGGCAGAGAATTATTTCAACATGAAGGGGATACTGCAGCAGCAATGCTCGGAAGGCGGCCACGCGGTCTTCGGAATTCATAACGGCGACTGGGTCGAATTCCCCAAAACGAATTTTCTCAATTGCCAGTCCGGTCTCAGCGCGCAGGCAAGGGTGGCTTCGACTCGAGGAGGCACCATTGAGATCAGAAAAGGCGAC
>CAISVC010000718.1 GCA_903888815.1 uncultured Fibrobacterota bacterium | reverse complement strand
GACCGACCGGCCTTCCGCGATCTTCCGCTGCTTCTTCACCATCTGTTTCCGCACGACAAGCGGCGCACAGTAATCAGAGACGTTTTTCGTGACCTCGTCGCTGCGGACGGCGGCAGTAACATCTTCGCCGTTCATGAAAATCCGCATTTCCGGCGGCCTGCCCGCAAAGCTGATGTCCAGCCCGGCAACCGTCTTTTCAAGCGCCGTATAGTCGGTGGCCGGGATCCCCTGACGGAGGCACTTGAGCGTCACTGCCCGGTACATCGCGCCCGTATCGAGCAGCGTGATTCCGAGCCGGGCCGCAACCGCCTTTGCCGTTGAGCTCTTGCCGGACCCGGCAGGACCATCGATGGCGATAATCATAATATATCCCGTATGTATCCGTTTGCGAATCCCGGTCAAGCGCGGATTCGGCAAAACTTTTTTAAAATAGTCCATTATAACAACATAAGTCAAGATATGCCCGTTTTTACATAATTGCCAACAATGTCCTTCTGTTTCACGGCCTAAAATTATTTTAACGGCCGGGGGAATAGAATTCCGGTTTTTGGCTTCATACTATTTTTTGCCGACCCGTCAGCTGAGAGGATCTTTGATGTTCCCGCGTGAAACCATCCAGAAAAATCTGCACAACTGCCTCGACGACACCTCGTTCCTCGGTTTACCGGGAAGAAAACAGGGCAAGGTCCGCGACAGCTATGACCTTGGCGGCAACCTCATGCTCATCACGACCGACCGCCAGAGCGCGTTCGACCGCATACTCGCCAGCATCCCGTTCAAGGGCGCTGTGCTGAACAAGATGAGCGGTTTCTGGTTCGAAAACACGACACACATCGTGCGGAACCAGGTGGTTTCGATTCCCGACCCGAATGTCACCATCGCGAAAAAATGCAGAGTCTTTCCCATCGAGTTTGTGGTGCGCGGCTACATCACCGGTTCGACCGACACCGCGGTATGGACCCAGTATGAAAAAGGAATCCGGAACATCTGCGGAAACATCCTGCCCGAGGGCATGACGAAAAACCAGAAATTCACAGAACCGATCCTCACGCCGACCACCAAGGCCGAGGCGCATGACGAGTCGATCTCCGCGGAGGAGATCGTGAAGCGCATGATTATCGACGGAAAAACGTGGAAGAAACTTGAAGCGATCGTTTTCGGGCTGTTTGCGCACGGCACGAAGGTCGCGGCGCAGAACGGGCTGATCCTGGTCGACACCAAGTATGAACTGGGCACCGACGACAGCGGCAACATCCTGCTCATTGACGAAGTGCATACCCCTGACTCGTCGCGGTACTGGATCAAAGAGACCTGCGAGGAGCGTCTGCATAAAGGCCAGGAGCCGGAAAATATCGACAAAGAGTTTTTACGACTATGGTTCAGACAGCACTGCGACCCCTACAAGGATAAAGTCCTGCCGAAAGCGCCCGACGATCTCGTTATCGAGCTTTCCGCGCGGTATATCAGGCTTTACGAGATGATAACGGGGAAAAAATTTGAGGCGGAGGAAAATATCCCGATACGCGACAGAATGAAGAAAAATCTGAAGATCGCAGGAATACTGTAAAAGAAACCCCTTTCCCCGGGAAGGGACCTCTTTTAAACGGTTCTATCT
>CAISVC010000717.1 GCA_903888815.1 uncultured Fibrobacterota bacterium | reverse complement strand
CTATAAGGTTTTCAGCATCTCAAAGACGGATCAAAATGTTTAGGTCAATAAACTGGATTTTTAATGCGTCAAATCATCTGTTGCAATTTCAGCTTTATCGCTTCTATGATTTTTTTAAACACCTTATCCCCCAGTTTCTCAACCGGCAATTCCCCATTCAGCAGAACAATCTTTTCCGGGTTCCGGTGCGCAAGCGTCCGGTAGCCTTCGGCTACGCGGGAGAAAAATTCTCTGCTTCCTGATTCCAGTCTGTCGGGCAGTTTTTCCATGGCGTTAAGCCTTTTAAATGCTGCGTCAACGGTGATATCGAATATGAAAGTAAGATCGGGCTGCACGCCGCCGGCAGCGATAGTATTGATGGCCTCAAGAAGCGAAAACGGTATGTTACGGCCGAATCCCTGATAGGCAAATGTGGCGCAGTCGAAACGGTCGCAGAGCACCATCACCCCCTGCTTGAGCGCGGGCGCGATTTTCTCACGGACATGCTGTGCCCGTGCAGCCGCGTAGAGCAGCAGTTCGCATTCGCAGGTCATTTCCCTGTTATCCGGAGAAAGAATAATGGAGCGGATTTTTTCTGAAATTACGGTGCCGCCGGGCTCGCGCGTCGTTATCACCGAATAGCCGTCGCGCTTGAGAAGTTCTGCGGATCGATCGAGCTGTGTGCTTTTACCGCAGCCGTCAATCCCGTCGAATACGATGAAGAGACCGCGCATAAATTTCACGCTCCGTGGCACTTCTTGTATTTTTTGCCGCTGCCGCAGGGGCACGGATCATTTCTGCCGACCTGCATGCCGGTATTAACGATGGTGCGCGGGCCTGATGCCGCACGGTTGGTCATGACTTCCTGCGGACGCTGCACGGGCATCTGCGGCCTCGTTTCGCGCGCCTCAGAGCTTGACGAAAAAATATCGAACGTCCCGTGTATCTCCTGTGCCTGGGGAGCCGGCATTGATGGACGCTCAGGTTCGGCCCGTTCAAGACGGAATAAATAGCTCGTGACTTCCCTGGAAATATCCTGGCGAAGCTCGGCAAACATCTTGAGTCCTTCGCGCTGGTATTCGTAGAGAGGGTTTTTCTGGCCGAAGGCGCGGTACTGGACGCCGCCCTTGAGATGATCCATCTCGTACAGATGGTCCTTCCACAGGTTGTCGATCACCATGAGAAATACCGCACGTTCGAACTGGCGCATGACGGGTGCGCCGAATCGACGCTCCTTATCCTCGTAACGATTTCGTATCCGTTTCGCCACATCGTCGAACAATGTTTCCTGAGTCCTGCTCGGCAGCTCCTCGTCCGGAATGCGGTACGTAATGCCGAACGTGGCCTGCAGTTCCGCGTACAGGGCTGCAAGGTTCCAGCTCTCAGGGTACTTGTCCGACATAGTATGCTTCAGAATAAACTCCTCAAGGCAGCCTGCAATCTGGTCAAGTATCTCCTCTTTGAGATCTTCACCGCGCAGTATCCGCTGACGTAAACCGTAAATCTCGGTGCGCTGAAGATTCATGACGTCGTCATATTCCTTGAGGTGCTTTCGTATATCGAAGTTGCGTCCCTCGACCCGTTTCTGGGCGTTGGCGATCGCGCGCGAAACGATCGGATGCGAGATCACCTCGCCTTCTTCGGCGCCAAGCCGGTCCATAATGGAGGCGATTCGCTCGGAACCGAAAATGCGCATGAGGTCGTCGTCGAGCGACAGAAAAAATTTCGAAGACCCCGGGTCGCCCTGACGCCCGGATCTGCCGCGTAGCTGGTTGTCGATGCGGCGGGATTCATGACGTTCCGTGCCGACAATGTGCAATCCGCCCAGCTCAAGCACTTTCTTCTGGTCATCCTGCGTTTTCTGGAATAGTTTGACAAACTTTTTACGCTTCTCTTCCAGCGTTAAATCACCGGGGTTTATTCCCTCCTTGAAAAGCTCGTTGTTCGCCATGATTTCAAAATTGCCGCCGAGCACGATATCGGTTCCCCGTCCCGCCATATTGGTTGCGATAGTCAAGGCGCCAAGCCTGCCCGCCTGCGCTACGATGGTCGCTTCCTTGGCGTGCTGCTTGGCGTTAAGCACCTCGTGCTCGACGCCGGCGCGCTGCAGGAGCTTGCTTAAAAGCTCCGATTTTTCGATGGAGGTGGTGCCTACCAGCACCGGCTGTCCACGCTGGTATTTCTCCTGTATCTCCTTGACAACGGCATTATATTTCTCGCGGTGCGTCTTATAGATCAGGTCGTGATGGTCTTTTCGGATCATGGGTCGGTTGGTGGGGATCGTCACTACATCCAGCTTGTAAATTTCATGGAACTCCGCCGCTTCGGTCGCCGCTGTACCCGTCATGCCTGCAATTTTTTTATACATTTTAAAGAAATTCTGGAAGGTAATGGTGGCAAGCGTCTGGTTCTCGCCCTCCACTTTGACCCCTTCCTTGGCCTCAACGGCCTGATGGAGCCCCTCTGACCAGCGGCGGCCGTGAAGGATTCGGCCGGTGAACTCGTCAACAATAAGGATCTGCCCGTCCTGTACCACGTAGTCGACATCGCGTTCCTTGAGGGAATACGCGAGGAGCAGCTGGCTTACGCTGTGGATGCGCTCGGACCGCT
>CAISVC010000716.1 GCA_903888815.1 uncultured Fibrobacterota bacterium | reverse complement strand
GGCCAGATATTCAAGCGTTTCACCCGACGTTTTCAGAGAAGTCAGAGAAAACAGATAAGAGAGATCGTGTGATTTTGGAGGCGGCTGCCCGGTCTTTTTTTGGATAATCCCCTTAAGCGCCTTTTCTATCGCCAGATGACAGAGAAAAACAGCGTAGAAATACCGACCGCCGGCAAGCATATACTCGGCGGTATCCATATCGTAATCGGATTGTCGAATCCATTCTTCAGCATTTATCGCCATATTTTACCTCCAGTTCGGCGGGTCTGAGGAAGCGAACAGCCTTCATCTGATGGCCGTTGGTGCGGCCCGGCGCTCCCGGATTTCAGACGGCGAGGCCGTCTCAAAAAAAAAGTTCAACCGCTTCTGTCAGATTCTTCCGAGCCTCTTCGATGGTATCGCCCTGGCTGGCAATATCAAGCTCCGGGCACAGGGCAACGTAACCGTCGTCTTCATGCTCAATGACCGCCGTAAAACTGCGTCTCTTTGCCATATAATCACTCCTTCGTTAGTCTTCTTGATAAAATATACAATCCCGGCCAATACAGGGGAACACTAATTGGTTTTTGAGCCTTCTCGCTTCTCTCTTGATTACCATGCACCACAGGGAGGTTGTTCCGCCTGCCTAAAGGCGGAACCGAACACACATGTGCGAGTGTGAAGGAGAACCGACCCTCCGCCTGCCATAGCAGGCTGGTGGCAGGCAAAGGAGGGAAACGCCCAATTACTCGTATTATTACTTCTGCGGAACCACGGCGAACTCATCGAAATAGCGGCAGTCGACGCATGTCTCGTTGACAAATTGAAACACTACGCCCTCCACCAGACCTTCGACGACCCAGCAGGGCCGGTCGGGGGCCTTCTGTCGGTGAAAACACTCGTCGCACGTCGTCGCATTATGGGGATTCTGGCCCTTCCAGTACTCCCAGCAGGGGACGTATTTCTTGGGAGGAGGCGCTTCTGCCGCTGCAGCGGCTTTCCGTTCCTCCTCCTCTTTTCTGGACGCCGCTGCGGCGGAAATACGCTGCAGGGCGGCGTCGCGGTCAGGAGCGAACAGTAAATGCCTGGCGAGCCGGGCGGCATGAAAAACAGGACGTAGAAATTCGGGACACCCGACCACGATGAGCATGCCGCCCACAGCAGCGCACTCGCGGTGCATCTTCACAATCATGCTGAGGCCGCACGAATAGATGCTGCTGACCTTTGTTATATCGAGCAACACCTTGTTCTTGTTGCTTTTTTTTACGGCTTCCCATGCCTTTTCGAGGCCGCGCGTCTTTTCCAGGTTGATGGTGCCCGAACACGAAATCACGGCAACATCGGCCATGTTTTCAACGGCCATACCGGCATCCCGGTTAACCGCACAATAATAGCCGCATTTCCTGCACTTCTGCGCCTGGCGGCTCCCCTCTTCATGATATTCGCCCCGCAGGAGCCAGCATGCACACCCTTCCATGTCTTCGGGATGGTCGCGGAAACTGGTCCAGACATAACATGCCGCGCGGTCCTTCTCACTGCACCTGGTGACTTCGTAGCATTTCACGGGAATTCCTTTGAAAAATATTAAAAAGGCTAAATTCAGGAATTTAGCCTTTTTCCGCGTACTACTTACTATATCACACCTTTTATACATATTCAAGATTTAGATGGGAAATTGTATTTTATGCTCAAACCTGTACCATCAACCTGTTTATTGACACGATAGAATGTATCGGCATGTCTGACATCGAATGGATCGCGCTCAATTCGGTCAAGGGACTGGGCCCGGTGCGGATCAAGCGCCTTGTCGACCACTACGGTTCCGCTGCCGAGGTGTTCAAATGTCCGGCGGCCGAGCTTATACGGAGCGGCATGATCCCTGAAATGTGCATTGCCTTCCTTTTCGACAAGACGCTCTTCACCGAAGCGGAACGGCAGCGTGCGTGGGCTGAGAAGGAAGGCGTAGGGATACTCACGCTTGCCTCGGAAAAATATCCTCCCTATCTGAAGGAGATCTTTGCACCGCCGCCGGTCATCTTTGTGCGGGGGGATATATCGGTATTTTCCCTTCATGCCGTTGCAATGGTCGGCACGCGCAATCCCACCATATACGGAAAAAATATTGCGCGATCCATAACGCGGGAACTTGTCGAGCACGGACTCGTGGTTGTGAGCGGTCTTGCCCTGGGCATCGATACCATTGCGCACCAGACCTGCATCGAACAGAACGGCCGCACCGTCGCCGTTCTGGGGTGCGGTATCGACCGTACGTATCCGGCAAGCAATGCGCCGCTCAGTAAAAAAATATGCGAACGGGGAGCCGTTGTCTCCGAATTTCCCATGGGTACGCCGCCGGAAGCCTTCAATTTTCCGCGCCGGAACAGAATCATCAGCGGCCTATCGGCCGGTGTCTGTATCGTGGAAGGCGGCGAAAAAAGCGGAAGCCTGATTACGGCTCATTATGCACTGCAGCAGGGGCGTGACGTGTTTGCGGTCCCGGGCCCGGTCACCTCGCCGCTCAGCACGGGTACGTTCAATCTGATCAAAGAGGGCGCGATCCCGGCGCGGAGCGGCCACGAGATCGCCGAAGCGCTTTCACTCATCGAACACCCGCACCTTAAGTCAGCCGCTTCTTCCGGCCCTGTCATCAGCGCGCCGCTTTCGCTCCTCTCGGAAACCGAACAGACCGTGTACAATGCACTTTCGGCGACACCCTGCCGTATCGACGAACTTTCGACGTCGACCGGCCGTCCGGTCATGCAGCTTTTCGACGTTCTGCTCAATCTCGAGCTCAAAGGCCTTGTGCGGCAGATGAGCGGCGGACTTTATGCGCGGCCGTAACCATTGACAAGGACTCAGCCTTTATCATGAAAAAAAAGATCCCCGGACTCTGGCTTTTTTTAGCAATAGGGGTGCTGCTGGCGGCGGCAGGCAGTATCTTTTTCTTTTTCGGCAAACAAGGAATTGCATATCTGTATGTGCAGCGAAAACAGGACCGAGCTGCAATCGAATCGGACCGGCGCATTATCGATTCGCTGCGGCACGAGATCAAGAGATTGACTAGCGATACATCCTATATCGAACGGATCGCCCGTGAAAAATTCGGCATGGCCCGGCCGAACGAAAAAGTGTACAAATTCATCGAAAAAAGGAAATAATTATG
>CAISVC010000715.1 GCA_903888815.1 uncultured Fibrobacterota bacterium | reverse complement strand
GCACGGGGCACGTCGGCAGAAAAAACGCGACGACCGTTTTGGGAAAGAATATTGAATATCCAGCCAAACAATAGTATACTACGGTTACGTGAATCGCCGCTTAACCTTAACCGGTTATTGTCCACAACTATTAATAGTAAAGAGAAAAAAGGAGACCTGTCGGATGCTGCTTATGGAGAGGCCAGGAATCCTTCCGCCAACCGAATTTTTTTGATTTTTAATCCGCCAAAGAACCATGAAAAGGTGCGTTTATGTTCAGACTCGGAATGATCGAATTATTCATTCTGGTGATCCCGTGTTATGGAAAAATTCCATCTGTTGCAATGGCGCCGTCGTTGCCGAGGCTTTGATAAGGGAAGACATTATTAGAAAGATATGCCTTGAATGATCAAATTTAGAGGGAGAAAATAGATGAAACAGTTACGATTTTCTTTCGCCTTTGAAGTTTCTGCCATTTTGTTACTGGTTTTTTGTTGTAAAGGTGCGGAGGCACAGATACCCTCGGCATCCGGCCCGATGAAGGTTGGCTGTGCCAATGGCGTTAATTGTGGAGAGCGCTATACTACAACGTATAACGGTGTCGTCTACGATTGCAGATGCAACTGTTCCGGTCAGGACAATTGCACCCCAAGGTCGTCATCCGGCGCATCAGGGACCAGCCAACAAAGCGAAGACAACGCGGCTATGAAAGGTGATCAGGAACGGCAGCTGCAGGAGCAGGAGCAAAAAAAGCAGAGAAAAGAGCAGGAAATGTTTGAAAAAGCAAAGCAGGAGGCATTTACAAGTGAACATGAAAATCTCATGAGGGATCTTAAGGGCAGACCGTCGAGCGGGCTTTCTCTCCATAGCGGCACCGGCACGACATCCCTGCCCCTTAAAGACGGACATGCCGGTTCACCGGCCCTTGGTTTAAAAACATCGAATACGCCGGCTTTGAAAACAGGAAGCGCCAATGACGAGGCGAAGGCGGAGCAGGAACAGTTTGAAACAATGAACGCCGCCTGGATGAAAAACCAGAAGCAGTTGTTCGAGCAGCGGTTACAGGAGGAAAACCGGATTGCCCGTGCGCTCTTGCGGTCGTTAACAACAAATGCCCCGCCGCCTCTGTTTGAGAGAAAGTATGATGAACTGCAGCCTGGGGATGTATTGCTCATTACGCCGGAAGAGTTATCAGGTAAAGGTGTCATGATAGGTGACAGGTTGGCATCCTTTAAATTCAGGGGAGACCTTGTTCACGATAACCTTTCTCAGTTGAAAAACCAAGTGAGAGACGAGTTGAAAAACGGGACACCATTCTCGCATACGGTCACTTTCCTTAAAACGGTTAACGGCAAGAAATGGTTCCTTGATAACCAGCGTGCAGAAGGCCCCCGTATCCTATCGGAAGAGGCGTTTCTGGGCACGTATGCCCGTCGTGGCATAATGGTGGCGGCTCTTGCGCAGCCGTTGAATAAGGCGGAAGGTGACAGTCTTTGGAAGGCTGCTCAGCAGCTGGCGCTCAGGCAGAAGATCGATTCTATTCATAAGGCAAATTCCCTTAATCCGATATATCTTCTTGATAAGACCAACTACGGTGCTGGAGGGGACGATATGGTGTGTTCGGAAGCCTCTCGATGGGCCCTGATAAGGGCGGGCAGGCACATTTCCCCAACAGATGACAAGATTAAAAGAAAACTCGGCGTCGAGTTCAGTCCGGCGGACTTTTTAAGCAGCGAGTATTTTATTGTCACCGAGATGAAGGGAATGCCCAAAGCGCCAGTTGGAGATTCACGTTGAAGCGCAAATGACACCAGGAACTTAAACCAATGGAGGTAAATAGTACAAATGAAAAATTCAATTGCGGTCGTTCCGTTTTTTTGGGTCCTGTTGTGGGGCACACTATCGTCATTCGGCCAGCAGGCGGTTTCCGATGAAGCGCATCGGCATTTCGACCGTGGCATGGCCGCAGTGGAAACGGCCAAATCCCCGGAAGATTATGAATCCGCAATTACGGAGTTCAAGCAGGCCGTACAGCTTGCCCCAGCCTGGCCGGATGTGTACTACAACCTCGGCATGATTCAGGAGAAAGCGGAGAAATACGCCGATGCGATAGCAAGCCTCAGGAACTACCTCCGGCTTGCTCCTGATGCGAACGACGCTGAAACGGTAAAAAGCCTTATCAACAAGATGGAGTATAAGAAGGACAAGGAAGAGGGGGTCAAGAAAGTTTACGATATGATGACATCAGATAGTTACACGCGGAAATTGATCGGTGACCTCCGGAAGAGTGGCGATGCGTGGATGGCGGGTTACGGTCTCGGTCTGTATCCATTTCGAAGGTCGGACGGAGAGTTGCAGGCGCATAACGGCATGTATAACTATACCTACCATGCCAAGGTGCAGAATCTGCCGAAAGAGTGGGAGCCGGTGAAAGTAAACGGCAAGTTTTATAAGTATACCTATCAGTTTTATATGGATGTTTCCACAGGGTATACTGTCCGGGAAGATGTCGAAGTCAATGGAGAGATTATTTCGATCGATC
>CAISVC010000714.1 GCA_903888815.1 uncultured Fibrobacterota bacterium | reverse complement strand
AAGCACCACAAGGTTCAGGTGCTCGACGAGGCCCTCGATGGGGCGGTCAAGCTCTCACACCGTTACATCCCGGGCAGGCAGCTTCCCGACAAGGCCGTCAGCCTGCTGGACACCGCCTGCACCCGCGTCAAAATGAGCCAGAGCGTCAAACCGACGTCGCTTGATGCGAAAGAACGCGAACTTACGAATGTCAAGGCACGGCTCGCCACGCTTGAAAAAGACCGGTCCGTGGGCCTGACAATCGATCCTGAAGAGATCGCAAAATGCACCGCCGCGATCGCGAATCTCGAAAAGGAGATTGCCGGGCTCAGCGAAAAGTGGAGCAGGGAAATGGAACTCGTAAAGTCGGTCGTGGACACGCGCAGCAAGCTCAAAACCGCACGTGAGAAGAACGAAGGCAAGGCGGCTATAGAGGGGCTTGAAAAGGCGAATGACGAAGCGCTTAAAAAACTTTCAGCGGCGCAGGGAGACGCGCCCATGGTCTTTTCGCATGTGTCAGCGCCGGTGTGCGGACAGGTCATTGCGGACTGGACCGGCATTCCGGTCGGTTCCATGCTAAAGGACGAGGCGGCCATGCTGCTTGCGCTTGAGGAGAAGCTGGAGCAGCGGGTGATCGGTCAGGAGTATGCGGTGCATACGCTGGCCGATGCGGTCCGCGCGGCCAAGACCGGCATGACCAACCCGGACGCGCCGCTCGGCGTGTTTCTTTTCACCGGCCCTTCCGGCGTGGGCAAGACCGAGCTTGGGATGGCGCTCGCCGACGAGCTTTTCGGCTCGGACCGGTTCCTGACCGTCATCAACATGTCGGAGTACCAGGAAAAGCACACGGTATCGCAGCTCAAGGGATCGCCGCCGGGCTATGTGGGGTACGGTGAAGGCGGCGTGCTCACCGAAGCGGTGCGGCAGAAGCCGTACTCGGTGGTGTTGCTTGATGAAGTAGAAAAGGCGCACCTCGAGGTCATGAACCTTTTTTACCAGGCGTTCGACAAGGGGATCATGCGCGACGGCGAGGGACGGGAAATCAATTTCCGCAATACCGTGATCATCATGACCTCGAACCTCGCATCGGAAATAATAAGCGAACAGTGCGCCGGCGAAAAGACACCCTCGGACAAAGAGCTTCTTGACGCGGTGAAACCGGCGCTCATCGCGCATTTCCAGCCGGCGCTTATCGGCCGCTGTACCGTGATCCCGTTCAGGCCACTCTCGGCGGAAGCGCTTTCGGGCATTGTGGCGCTCAAGCTCGATAAAATAGCGCGCCGTATGCACGACGTGCACAAGCTGGCCTTCAGCTGCTCGCCCGCGCTCGTGGAACAGATCGTGAGCGCGTGCAGCTCCGGCGAGACCGGCGCCCGCGCGGCCCAGGCCATCATCGACCAGCAGATCCTGCCCGGCGTTTCGCGCCAGTTCCTGACGCACATGGGGGAGAAGGACAGAAAGTACACCCGGGTGCACATCAGCGCGGCCGAAGAGGGGGATTTTGAGATTGTTTTCGCGGAAGAGGGGGAGATGATAAAGGAAGAAAAAAAAGAACCGGCAAAGAAAAAGGATGATAAGGCAGTAAAAGGGAAAAAGAAAGAATAAATCGGCGGCTAGCAAAAGTTATGAAGGTATATTCCGGAGAATTGTTTCGGAGAAGCAGAAATTAAAGACCCTCAATTTCGGGTTGCTTTCTTAGTTGCTTTTTCCTGCTCCGCAGTTTTTTCTTCTCCCGCCTTTTCGTTTTCTGGCCCTGCGGGATTGCCGTGGGAACACGCGGTTTTGGTTTTTCACGGAGTTTAGCGAGTTTTTTTCCGAGGATCGCAAGGCAGCGCATCTTGTTGAGGTGCTGGCTCCGCTCGTCGCGGCAGATAGCGGCAATGCCGGTCGGGCGGTGAACGAGCCGCACGCCGCTTT
>CAISVC010000713.1 GCA_903888815.1 uncultured Fibrobacterota bacterium | reverse complement strand
CGTCTTGTAATACCTTCTGAAATAAGGGATATTGTGCGCAAGGGGAGGGCGTGATCCTGAAGATGCCTTTACTTCCCGGTTTACGCCATCATTATTTCAGGAAGGCGGCATGACGGATATAATTTTTCCATAGCACGCGGACAGGAAATATCGTATGTTCCCCTGTGGAAATACCTGTACCGGTCTGTTTCATAAGAAAGATCGATTTTATTGTTCATATAATATGTCTGATCGTGTGGTTTTATCGCTCCTCGGTTCGCGGGCGATAAGAAAGTATGGATGTCCCGCCGCTGCCGTGCAGATCATCTGCATAGCATGGCGTTAATAAGCTTTTGTAAATGTATATATCCGCACATTCTTCCCGGCCCTGCAATTGAGAAAATAAACGCCGCAGTTTACCCCCAGTTTGTCCACATCAAAAGAAACCAGGTGCGTACCGGCATTTTGATGTCCCTTTCCCAGTTTTTTAACGATTCTTCCCGTCGCGTTAAAAACGGCAAGATCGACAAGGGCGCCCTGTTTCAGGGTATAGGAAACAATTACCTTTGATCCTGACTTACTGGTAACAATATTGAACGCGGGCCTGTTTTCCGCCGATTCAGGTCTGATGACCGTCGGGGCATCAGAGGGGGTCAGCATGATCAGCATGACGCCTTCTTTTGATAAAGTATATGCCTTGGAGAAACTGTTATTCGTCAGTTGCATGCTGTCGGTGCTGTCGATTCTCGCCAGAACCATGGCCGCTCTCAATGAATTCCAGTTCGCCGCGCTCATGGCGGCAATCGTCGGGCTGCCCATGGTTTTCCATGTCTGATAGGAATTGCTGTGGGTTTTGTCCATCAGATAGCTTCGATAATTCACTTTGCCGGACGATGAGGTGATATTGTTCACCATGACCGTGACATTATCGGTACCGGAATTTGCGTAGTCTGCATTGTAAACAAGTACCTGCACTCCGTTATTGGCGTCCATGGCGGCCAATCCGTTCACCGTACCGGTAGCAGGATTAGTGGCAATCGAGGTGAAATTACTGCCCAGCCTGTTCATCATCTTGAAAACATTGTATGCCGGTTTGTAAATGTCCTGACGCGAGATATATCCCATGCAGCCGATAAAGGGATATTGTGCGCGATAGGTGGCTTCATCGAAAACATCCGAAAGCACCCACCAGTCATACATAAAAGGAAAAGGCCTGTTGTCGGTATGGCACCGACGGGCGATCTGCGACATCATGTCCGCTACGAACGTTGCGCCATACTCTGTCTCCGCAGGTTCCGGGTCAAGATTAAACTGCCATGTCGGGCCATATTCAGTGTTATCGCTTTCTATACAGTGCAGTTTCGGATATTTGGCATTGTAGGCCGCCATCGTATCCAATGCCATGAAATGGCCGTCAACCGTTTTCCAGAACTCATGGTACGCATGATACGAGAGGAAATCGACCCGGACATTGTTCTGACCGGCATAGTTGAGGTAAGGTCCCGATTGGCTTTTTTCCCAATCGTAACCGCTGGTGGCGGGCCCGCCTATCATGATGTTCGAATCTGCGAGCAGCGCTCCCCATGTGGAATTGGCCTGTATCTTATAATTTTCGGAAAGCGGCGGGGGCCCGGGGTTGCCGTAATTACCGAACCACTCGGCCTCGTTCCATGTCTCGAACCGCCAACGTTCGATTTCCGCCGCGCCATACCGTTGTTTGTAATGATTTACAAATTCATAGATGAAATTTTTCCACTTGGTATAATCCTTGGGCGGGCAGTAGGGCCCCGGACAGATGGAATAGCCGGTGGTCTGCAGGGCCGAAGGTATCCAATCGAGCTCGACAAACGGCTTGACATGCAATTTCCGAACGAAAATGTCATAGAGGCTGTCGCTGAGCGTCCATGAATAAACCGGCGTCCCGCCCGCTGTTTCGCTGTAAATCATCGCGTCTGAAACGCCGGCATGACAGCGTATCATTTTTACTCCAAGATTAGTCATTGCGTCCTGAATATGCCGCTGTAATGTATCCCTTCCCACCAGGCCGAGACGTCCGACCGCATGACACTGGGACCAGAAATGCGGCAATGTTCCCCAGGAGGTCTTGGCATCAACCGTTATGGTGAAATTTGCGGCATACGATTGGCTGCTAAATCCGGAACAGGCGATAAAACAACCGATCGCCAATATAAAAGAAACAAACCTTTTTTTCTTTTTCATTGTATTGTCCCCCTTTGCGAGATGCTGAAAATATAAATAGGGCCTGCCTTTGGGGTCGGACCTTCGTAACCCCTTAGGCCTCTAAGAAAGCAAATGATTTTGCTTACGTGATGGCCATTGTTTTTAATCAAATTGACTTCAAAAAATGGTTGTTTTCACCTCTTAAAACATCATTTTGGTACCTAAAAAAGCTACAATAATCAAATCTCCCTGCAGGGAGATATCGATACTAAAATCACCCTCATAAGCACTTCAGATCCCAAAGATCACGCAGAATTCCTCTATCGCGCGTTTGGAGGATACTTACCCGATCTTTCCTGTTATTATGCCTTTCAGATAAACACGCCGGGGTTCACGTTGAATATCCCGGCAAGGTTTTTCGCGTTCATCCTGCTTATCGCCCGCTGCCCTGTTTCCATATCGGAAAGGTAATTGACGCGGACGCCGATTTTTTCCGCAAGGTCATGCTGCGTCAACCGGTGCGCTTCACGATAGTTGCGCAGATAATCGCCCGGCTTCATGCCGGAAGCGATTTCCCTGTGGAGGTCGGTTTCGAACCAGTCCTCGTATTCATCGCTTGCGTCGATGATGTAATCGGAGAACTGCCTCTTTACCGAATGAATCACCCGTGCGGGAGTCCGGGGCCTGAACCTGATGCTAATAGGGCGCATTTTCACGGCTGCCGACCTCTATGGTTATGGTTCCTTTTTCGCACCGCCAGCAGGCGGCATAGTGATACGTCAAATGGCAATGGTATTCATTTTCTCCAAGCTTGCCGTAATTCGACCAGCCGTGCGGCCCGGTCGGCCCTCCGTCACGGAGCGCGATTGCCAGAGCTTCGAATCGTTGCTGCACGTTCAACGGCAGTTTTCGAAGGTTCTTTTTTGCTGCCTTTTTCAGAATAACCGTATATGCCATGATTAAATATACCCTTTTTTCGGGTGAGTGTCAATGGCCGGATAAAATAAAACAAGGCCGGAAGAGCGCTCTCCCGGCCTTTCCCCTCCAATCTTAAAACACCATTCTGGTACCTAAAAAAAATAATATTCAAGTCTCCCCATCGGGAGATATCGACGCGAAAATCATCAAGCAAGATACTCTTTTACCCTGCGTTAAAACGCCGGCCACACGATTCTTTCTGGAAACTTCATCACACTCATCCACCCATCAAGGGCACCCGTGCGTAAATAGTTACCAAATTTTCATGATGCCTCTAAAACAAACAACATCAAATCTTCCGGGTCAGATTTAAAGCGGTAAAAAGGACCCCCTCTTTCAAATACAATTTCAGGAAGGCGGCAT
>CAISVC010000712.1 GCA_903888815.1 uncultured Fibrobacterota bacterium | reverse complement strand
TTATGTAACCCGCTGTCATAGTAATAATTACAACAAATTATGCAGTTTTAACATGCAATATTAAATTTGCATAACAACGTGGAGATCATAGGTATTTTAATCTTAATATGACGCTACGTATAGCAGTGACCATTATGCGGAAACTGCATATTCAACGGACCGGGGGTTCATCGTCCGCCGGGAGGCATTCAGAATTTCGATACCGATGATCTCGCCGGCTTTATCATAATCCAGAATAACGCCGGGTTTGCTTTCGTCGCTTTCATCGACCGCAGTTTCTCTTAAAATGATTTGTATCACATCAGCTTCGGAATCGTAGGTGACTTTCATTATTTTACCTCCAGTATTTTCAAAGGGCCTCTCTAAAAAATACTATTTCGCACTTCCTATCAATCCTTGAACTTCGCGATTGCGGCGATGACCTCGTCGGCCTCGCTGGCCGAAAGCTCAGGGAACATGGGCAGGCTCAGAATCTCGCTGGCGATTTTTTCCGTATTTTTAAGCGGGAACGGCACCTTTACCCTGCCCGCATAGGCAGGCTGCAGATGGACCGGGACCGGATAGTGGATGAGCGTGCCGATGTCCTTTTCCGCCAGAAACTCGCGCAGCCGGTCGCGGTCCGCGTGCCGGACCACGTACTGATGGTACACATGGGTGCGGTCAACGGCAATCACGGGCGTTATCGTCGCAGGGCTTTTTTTAAGGCCGTGATCGTAGCGCCGGGCGATTTCCCTGCGCCTCATGTTCGCCTTGTCAAGGTGCGGGAGCTTCACCCTGAGTATGGCGGCCTGCAGCTCGTCGAGCCGTGTGTTCCATCCGGGTTCAACGCTCACGTACCGTTCGCCCCACCCGTACTCGCGCAGGGACCGGCACCGGTCGGCGAGCGCCTTGTCGCTTGTCACCACCATGCCTCCGTCGCCGAAGGCGCCGAGGTTCTTTGTGGGGTAGAAGCTGAACGCGGCGATGGTTCCCCACGCGCCGGTTTTTCTGCCGCCGTACACGGCCCCGTGCGACTGGGCGCAGTCTTCGATGACCGGTATGCCGTGTTTTTCCGCAACGGCGATGATTTCCGCCATGTCAACGGGCCGGCCGTAGAGATGCACGGGAATAACGGCTTTTGTCTCCGGGGTAATCGCGGCTTCGACCTGTTTCGCGTCAATGGTGAATGTTTCCGGATTAATATCAACCAGCACGGGCAGCGCGCCGGCAAGGTCGATCGCGGCAACGGTCGCCACGGCCGTGTGCGAGACCGTGATCACCTCGTGGCCGTGTCCGATGCCGCACGCTTTGAGGGCGAGGTGCAGGGCCTCGGTGCCGCTGCCGGTGCCGACGCCGTGGGCAGCGCCGACGTACGCGGCGAATTCCTGCTCGAAGAAGTACGCCTCGCCGCCGAGGATGTAGACGCCTTTGTCAAGTACCCGCGCTATGGCGGCGTCGATCTCTTTCCGAAGGCCGAGATACGCCAGCCGGGGATTGCATTGGGGGATTCTCATGATCAGTTGAACAGGTGAACAGTTGAAGAGTTGATAACTACAATAAATCAGTTGAACAGATGAACAGTTGACCTGCCTGCGCCGGGGCTTCGGCAGGCAGGACAGGTGAACAGCTATAGCCTTGTCAGATATAATGATCAAAATTTTTCGTAAAGTACGCAAGGGTCGATTTGAACGCCGCAGGCAGAGTAGTCCGTGGTTTCCAGCCCAGCGTTTTTTCAATGAACGAGTAATCGGCGTAGAAATCCCCGATATCGATCACCTTGCGCTCAGCGGGGTACTTTCTGACGACATAGCCGCCTTTCCCGCCCCCGGCCCTGACCAGCATCTCCGCCGCCTGCCTGAGCGAGACGAACCCTTTGCCGCCCACATTGAACGCCAGACCGTTCGCCTTGTCGGCCGCCGCCGCCATGAGAAACGCCTCGACGGCGTCGTCCACGTAGGTGAAGTCCCTGAGCTGGCTCCCGCCCCAGACCTCGAACGGCCTGCCCTCAATGACACGGCGTATCCAGACGCCGAGGAACGTCTGGCGGGCGTCCTTTATGCGCATCCTCGGCCCTATTGTATTAGTCAACCGCAGCACGGTGGTCCGCAGTCCGTGGGCCCGGCAGTACAGAATGTGGTAGCGTTCACCGGCCAGCTTGTTGATCCCGTTGATGTCCACGGGCCGCTGGGGGTGCCATTCGTTGACCGGAAGGTAATCGGGCCTGCCGTAGATCTGGCGGGTGGAGGCAAAGACGACTTTGATTCCGGGGTTGTATTTACGGCACGCCTCAAGGATGAAGAGCTGGGCCTTTGCATTTATCTCCAGGTCGGTCTGCGGGTCGATCATCGAATCGATGTGGCTGGTCTGGCCCGCAAGGTTGAACAGGTAGTCCTGGCGCTGGACAAGGTGTTTCATGCTGTGCTCGTCCCGGACATCCGAGATATGGGTCGTTATCTTTTCCTCGATTCCCGCGACATTGAACAGGTTGCCGCCGTATTCAGGGATCAGGCTGTCGACCACCGTGACGCGGGCGCCGAGACGTACAAGTTTACGGGCAAGATTCGACCCGATGAAGCCGAGCCCGCCGGTGATGAGGCACCTGCGGCCGCTGAATTTTTTTTTATATGCAGATAGTAGGGGCGCCATGGTTCTTTCTATTTGCCCGGGATTTGAAGTTCCCGGGCATATTCGACATTAATGTTTTTGACGTGCAATCGAGTTATGCCGGCCTTTCAGGAAGATCGAGCTTTTTTACAAGACGAAGGATTCCATCCTGGAAGGGATAGAGGTTCCCCCGATAATCCTCTGCGGGCGATTTCATATTTTTCCTTCAGTTCGGGAATGCGTATCCCGGCAATAATATCATCAGTCAACATTGTCCGCAGCCGCGCGGCGCCGAACAGCTCGATAAGGTCGTACCACCAGAGCCGTTCAAGCATCCGTATAACGGCCTTGCTCCGGGTAAAATGCCCCGCCCTGTGTTTTCTGCCGGCGGCGACTTCATAGAAGTCATAGGGGGAAACAGCATAATCCCACAGAATAGGCGATAATCGTTTTTTAATGAGTTCTTTTTTGTTCCGCGCAATCATGTATTCAGACCTTTTCATATGCGGAAAAAGTTGCCATAATTCCTTATAAAAATACTATTTGACGGATTCAACTTATTGTCTTTTCATCCTGTCTTCCGTTCCAGGTAAAACTATTTATCCTTATCTAAAGACCTGTAAGGAAATAATTGAATTATTTCTGGCAGGGAAGGCCTTTAGGCGCCTGCGGCTTTTCAACTGCTTTATACTGTGTCCATAAATGTTTTTTCGACCCTGCTGAAAAGCACGATGCCGAGGCCGAGGACGCAAAGGGTGATGGCCCAGCTCAGGCACATGGACGTTCCGCTCACCGTGCCCCGGCCGAGGAACGAGTAGCGGAACGTTTCGACCACGGCGGTCATGGGGTTGAGATCCATGAGAAAACGGTATTTCTGCGGCACCTGCGACAGCGGATAGACCACGGGCGTCGCGTACATCCAGAGCTGGATGCCGAACGAGACCAGAAAAGCCAGGTCGCGGTATTTCGTGGTGAGCGACGAGACGAGAATCCCGAACCCGAGCCCCATGAAGGCCATCTGCAGGAGCAGGAGCGGCAGGGCGAGCACGTAGAGATTGGGATGCAGGGGCGCGCCTTTTGCGATAAAGTAGCCGTAAAACGCGAGAAACAGCGCGAACTGGATGCCGAACATGGCCAGCCGGGTGATCACATTGGACAGGGGCATGACGAGGCGCGGGAAATAGACCTTGCCGAAGATGTAGGCATTCGCCACGAACGTGTTTGAGGTGGCGTTCACGCAGTTCGAAAAATACCCCCAGACAACGGTGCCGGCCATGTAAAAAAGGAACGGCGGGACGTTGTCGGTCGGGATATGGGCGACGTTCGAGAAGATGACCGTGAAGATGATTGTGGAAAAGAGCGGCTGGAGCAGGAACCATAAGGGGCCGAGCACGGTCTGCTTGTACTGTGACACGAAATCGCGGTTGACAAAGAGCCATATCAGGTCGCGGTAGCGCCACACCTCGGCGAGGTTGACGTCGAACCAGCCGGTTTTGGGCTTTATTTCAGTGGACCAGGAATCCATAAATAAGTTGAACAGATGAACAGTTGAATAGTTGAACAGATTAAAAATAAGATGAACAGATTAAAAATTAGTTGAAGAGCCGAAGGCGAAGACAGGTTAAACAGCTTAAAATAAGTTGAACAGATGAACAGTTGAATAGTTGATAAAACAAAAACAGATGAAAAAATAAAAAGTTGAAAAAACGAAAAATTGAAAAGGAAAATCAGTCTTTTGTTTGAAATCTACGCATTGCACTGAGCATTTTTGCAATTTCTTCAGATTTCCTGCGCAATTCATTCAAAAGATCATGGGAGATATATGACAGCTCATGAGCGATAATTATTTGGCAAAGCAGTTCCATAAGCGATCCGTAGGCGATTTCCGTGAAATGGGCCTGTTCTTTCCTGCTGGTTCGAGACGCTCCTTCCGCAATGTTAGAAGCAATAGAAAGCGCACTTCGATTCATTTGCGATACGAACCCGTATCGTTCATGCTCCGGAAATTCTTTTGTCATTGCATAAACATCTTTGACCAGCACTTTCGACTTATGCCAGACATCCAGTTTCTCAAATGGTAATTTATAGCGATCGCTTTCTTTATCCTGTTTTTCTTGGTTCATTTTTCTTTTACTGTTTTTCTGTTCAACTGATTTTAAACTATTCTCTTTTCAACTCAACCTGTCTTCGCCTGCGGCTATGCCAGGCCGTTGGCTTTTCAACTTTATTTTACTGTTTTTCTATTCAACTGTTCATCTGTTCAACCTGTCTTCGCCTGCGGCTATGCCAGGCCGTTGGCTTTTCAACTTT
>CAISVC010000711.1 GCA_903888815.1 uncultured Fibrobacterota bacterium | reverse complement strand
TGAAAAACAGATAGCTTCGGAGGTCGTCCTGATGACCGGGTTCGGTTACAATCCTGACCATACGCTCGTTAAAGTCAATAAAAACCTCCGGTATCCCTGCCTCTTCAAGCCGTTCGACCGGGCTAAGATCGCCGAAACGGTGCTGCTGGCGTGGCATGAGTACAATAGAACGCGTCTCTCGCCGGACAATGATGCCGTGGAATCCCCTTCGCAGTAAGCGGTATGCAGAGTCAGAACATCGTCATAAAGGGTGCGCGGGAACATAACCTCAAGAACATCACCGTGTCGATCCCGCGCGGCAGCCTGACCGTGATCACCGGTCTTTCCGGCTCCGGCAAATCGTCGCTGGCATTTGACACGCTCTATTCCGAAGCGCAGCGCCGTTTTGTTGAATCGCTCTCTGCGTATGCGCGGCAGTTCCTCGGTCTCATGGAAAAACCTGACGTCGATTCCATCGAAGGTCTGTCGCCCGCGATCTCCATCGAACAGAAGACCGCCGGCCACAATCCCCGCTCGACCGTGGGTACGGTCACCGAAATTCACGATTACCTGCGCCTGCTCTACGCGCGGGCAGGCACGCCGACGTGTTGGAAATGCGGCCGTGTCATAGTTAGCCAGACCGTGCAGGAAATCGCCGACCAGATCATGGCACTCGGGGCAGGAACGCGTTTTCAGGTTCTTGCACCGGTCGTTTCGGGCCGCAAAGGGGAGTACCGTGACCTTTTTGAAAAACTGCAGAAAGACGGCTACGTGCGGGTGCGCCTCGACGGGTCGGTCCGCTCCCTTGATCAGGAGATTACGCTGGACAAAAACAAGAAGCACTCGCTTGAGGTAGTCATCGACCGCCTCGTCGCGGGAAACGGAATCCGGCCGCGCCTTACCGAATCACTCGAGACCGCGCTTAAAATGAGCGCCACCGGCGCCGTACTCATCGACTGCGCAGACGGCAAAACGCTGACCTTCTCGGAGCGCCTCGCCTGTTCGCACTGTCATTTGAGCCTGAGCGAACTCAGCCCACGCATGTTTTCATTCAACAATCCGTTCGGCGCCTGCGAGGCGTGCCACGGTCTCGGCTATCTCCTGGAAATCGATCCTGAACTTGTCGTACCCGACCCGACAATCTCTTTGAACGACGGTGCGATCGTACCGTGGAACGCGGCCACGACCATGGGTTCATGGAACCATCAGATCCTTATTTCTGTCTGTAAACACTATGATATCCCCCTCGACCGGCCGTATCGCGCCATAAGCGAAAAACATAAGAAAATCCTGCTTTACGGATCAGGCAGCGAACGCATCCGGATGCGCTGGGAAGCGCGGACCCGTCTGGGACACGGCGAGTTTGTGCGGGAATTCGAAGGGGTTGTTCCGAGCCTCCTGCGGCGGTACCGGGAGACTGCATCAGAGGACGTCCGGCGCTGGATCGAAGGGTTCATGGCGCAACGCGCTTGCCCGGCCTGCAAAGGAGCCCGGCTCAAAAAGGAGAGTCTTGCCGTGCTTGTCGGCCATAAAAATATTGCGGAGCTTTCCGCCATGTCGGTCGATGCCGTTAAGGATTTTCTCGCTGGTCTTTCGCTCGGCAACCGGCAGGCAGCAATCGCGTCGCCCATATTAAAAGAGATAAGGCAGCGGATCGATTTTCTGAGCAACGTCGGGCTTTCCTATATCACGCTTTCGCGCACTGCCATGACCTTGTCGGGCGGCGAGTCTCAGCGTATCAGGCTCGCCACACAGATCGGTTCGCGGCTTACGGGGGTCATTTACATTCTCGATGAGCCGAGCATCGGTCT
>CAISVC010000710.1 GCA_903888815.1 uncultured Fibrobacterota bacterium | reverse complement strand
GGTATTTTTGCGAAACGGAAAGCATGGCTTCCAGCTGGATCCTCAGCAATGCTGGAAAATCGAACAGCAGTCTGACCCCGCGCCTTCCTAAGAAAGGATTAAGCTCAAACGGCAGGCTCAGGTAAGGTATGTTCTTATCTCCCCCGATATCTAAAAGACGCAGGTTGACGATTTTATTCCCTATAGGCTCCAGACAGCGCAGAAGATACTGGCTGAACTCATCGGCAGTGGGCAGGGTCTTTGCGGCAAGAAAGAAGCCCTCGGTCCTGAAAAGCCCGATGCCGTCGGCTCCCGATTCGGCAGCCCGCTCGACGTCCTCACGCGATCCGACATTAGCCATCACCTTGATTGTTCTGCCGCCGATGGTGCGCGCCGTATCGAAACGGCTTTTCCGTGCCGCTGCCGACCGCTGGACAAAACGATTCCGCGCCGCATCGAAAGCCTTAATGACTACGTGCGCAGGATTGACGGTAATTCTTCCCGCGTTCCCATCCACGAGAATTTCGTTGCCTGTGTCAATCCTCGAAATGAGATTGCTCACCTGTCCCACGCAGGGAACGCCGAGCTCTCTTGCCAGAATGGTGGAATGCGCGGTAGGGCCTGCGATCTCAAGCAGAATTCCGGCACAGGATTCGTGTGACAGAAAGACCGTGTCGGACGGCAGGAGACGCCGGGCTACAAGTATGGTGTCTTTGGGCAGATTTTCAAGCCGATGCGCTTCTACACCGACAAGCACCCCCAGCATTCTGCGGTACAAGTCCTCTATATCATCCGCACGCTGGTTGAGCATTTTACTTGGCGCATCGCGGAATTTCCGTATCCATCTCCGGAATACTGTCGCTACAACCTGTTCCGCATTGATATGCTTCTGTCTGAGCGTCTGTTTCAGGTCGGCTACCAGCTGCGGATCTACGAGCATGGTTTCCTGCGCGAGGAATATGTCGGCGACATCCTTGCTTAAGGCGCTTTGTACCCGTTTTGCCGAACTGAAAAGCTGCTGCCGCACGTTTTCCTTGGCGTTATGAATTCTGGTGTATTCTGAATCATACTGGTCTTTTCTTATGTTGTACGCAGCTTGTTTGCTCTCAAGAATATCACTGTAAACATACGCAAACCCCCGTGCGAGGCCGGATGACAGCGGGGTTCCTTTGAGGTGGAACATGCAACGGTTGCTTTTTTCAGGAATCGTTTCCATAGTTCCGCATTTTGCTTTTTTTAGAGCCGGTTTTCTACCATCAATCAAACCTGTTTAATTGCAAACAACGTTTTATCATGGCGACGCTGCCGCCTGCAAACCTACTCCTTAGTGCCAGCGGCAATGTTCGAAGCGGACGCCATGCGGTTGTTGGTGGCCGTAAACCCGTTCTTCATCGCCGGAAGTTTGCCTGTTTACCGGAGTAATTTTTGATGATTTTTTTTCATCCAGTTGATTACTTCTTTTTTTAAATCAGAAACGAATTCGATCAGCTCATCGGCATCTGCATTTGTCGCTCCACCGACATAGTCATATTCGACGGTATTCCGCTTGGTTCGGCAAGCATCGAGGTAGCCCGCATCGTCCTCTTTTCCCGCGCCAAGTATGAGGGGGAATGCTTGAAGTGTGCGGTAATGGGCGAGCGATTTTTCCGGCCGGTAGCCTTCTGCATAGATGAGAATCGTACATAGCTTGAGCGCCGCATTATAAGCGATTCCAAACCGCCAATCTGCGGAAACTCCCTTTTGCCGTGCATCGTTACAATCACGCTCCACAATGTCAAGCAGGTTGCGAATTTCCTGCGGGCCGGTTGTATGAGGTCGGAGCCAGCCGTTATTCGCCCAATCCATTAAGCTCATCTTCGGTCCCTCTGATCATGAGTTTCGGAGATTCGAGCACGTGTGACACAAAGTGCTCTTTCTGTCTTTTTCGAGCTATAAATTCCTTTTCGGTCATTGCATGCGCATTTATTTCCCGGTTTGCCACCGTACTGGGTTCCTTGAGTAATTTGCTGAGAGCCCGAAGACTGATATTACCGATAACGAAAAGGTCAATATCACTTTCAGCTTTTTCAGCGCCGCCGGCAATTGATCCAAAAACAAATGCTATACGAATCGCTGTATCGGAAAGGGCGCTTCTAAGAGTATCCGCAAGGCCGGTACTCTTAAGCACCATATTGCGCAAGTCGGGATAGAACGGATGGCCTTTGTTGGCACGGAAATCAAATTGCGCATCTCCGGGAATTATC
>CAISVC010000709.1 GCA_903888815.1 uncultured Fibrobacterota bacterium | reverse complement strand
CCGGTATTATATTTTTTCGCCTTTTCTTGACTCGGCGAAGCTGCTCTCGATTCAACCCAATCCCCATTACCAACCACTGGGGATGGATAGTATGATCATCGGCACGGCAAATTATGAATATAAACTTATGCAGAACTGGATAACATTCAATAAACCGGAGTGGAATTATGTTCTCCGGCAGAGCGCGGACAGTCTCTTTTTTGATACCACGACTATTTGGGGTTCTCCAAGTCTAAGTTTCAAATATTTCAGCAGAAATAACGATACCATTACCAGCTATATCACCCGTAATCTAGACACTATTCGAACAGCTTTGACGCCTGATCCATTTGTCGGGATATCTCTGCTTCTCAAAAACCCGAAGGACTCAACAACCTCCGTGGTCAATGGTGGTTCACACCGATTAATTCGCCCTGAAGTTGTACAAGTGCACGCGTTCCGAAATTCATTGCGTTTTTCCGTTCAAGGGCTTAACCAAAAAGTATGGGTGGAAGATGTGGGACGAATAGAAGCTGTTATCATTGATCTGCAAGGTCGGGACATATACACTTTTAATAATCCGACATTTACCCGCTGGACTGAAACGGTCATTTTTACTTGGGACCGTCAAAATGATCGGGGGGTAGCAGTTGCAGGAGGTATGTACCTTTTTAAGGTATGCATCAACAATACTATAGTTTTTATAAAACCGATTGTGCTGCATTGAATCAGGAGTACCCGGTAAAATTGTCATTATTTATTGTGAAGCAGCACTAGTGTGCTCGTGCCATGGAAAAATTCCATCCGTCCTGTAATACGGTCTCTGTGGTTTGAGGAAGGAGCCTGCGCCACTGCCGCTACCAGTCGAGAGGTTGCAGAGAACGCAGGCGCTTCTCATGCGAAAGATGGGTCTACAGAACGCATACCACAAATTGCACGAAAGTAACGTTATGTCCTTTTTTCCGGATTCGATAAAGAGGAAAACGCGCCGTGCTTGTTGAGTTCTCCATTCGCGCCAGATACATTCCCGGCACAAACCGGGAACAGTCTATCGAACAATTATTGCCTGTTTTCCGATTACCATACCTCCGACTTTCAAACTGACGATGTGCGTGCCTGAAGGCATCCGGGCGCCATTAAACGCAAACGTGTGATACCCGGCAAGCTGCTTCTCATGCGCGATGCGCTGCACCAGATTACCGGCAAGGTCATAAACGGCCAGATCCATTTCGCGCGCTCTTGGGAGATACACGACAACCTTTTCAACGAAACCTCTGCCGTTGTTCGAGAGCATCATCCAGGGTTGCGCCGCTTGCTCGTACACTCCGCGTTCAGGTTCGAACCTTCGCTGCGTGCCGACCAGACTTCCGATCTGCACTGTTGTGGAAGCAGGTGAGACCCCCGATCCTGTCGCTGTAATCGTTACTGTGCCGCTGGCCGTTGAATCGGTCTTGAGAATTGCATGCGCAATTCCAGCCTCGGCGGCAATCGGGTTGATTCCGATAATACGGCCCGGCCCGGTCACGGAAAAAGCGACCTGGTTTGTTGCGGTCGGTACGGGATTACCGCTTGCATCAACAATCCTTGCATAGAGGAATATTTCGTCATTTGCAGCGAGCGGGACTCCGTTAAGGGCGCACTCGATCACGATGTTCGCAGGAGCCCCGGGCGTCCGGACGATATTCTGCGCCACCGCTGCACCACCGATATAGCCGATTGCCTTCAGTTCCCCGGCTGCGTATGTTTTGTTAAAGAAGGTAAAGGCCGGCCGGGCACTGCAGCGACAGCATCCGCCGCCCCAGGGATATCCTCCGTTGCCGTCGGCACCGGAATACCCGGCGACGGTGGCGCTGTTATAGTTAAGATCGGTGCCGGCATCGGGTCCTTGCCTGCCGATCGAGCTGTTATTGACAAACAGTTCAACCTCTTCACAGTTCGACCATGCGACGATTTTTATCGGGTTGGTCCGTGTCGTCCAGTAGTTGCCGATGTTTACCACAGGTCCGGTTTCGATGAGCGCGCTTTTCCTGTCTGCTGTCGGGTCGCGGTAACTCTGTGCCCAAAGGTAGGTAAACTTGGGGAGCCGGTGATGATCGACGGCACCCGCATAGCAGGGTACCGTATAGTATCCACGATTGTAATCGTTGAAACACCAGAACCCTGAACCAAGAAGCCGATTGCGGCTCTGGTTCTGCGCGCTCGCCCATGACCCGCTCTCTGCGGCATTATGGTCCCAATAGTGGTTCCATGCCTGCTGCAGCAGCTTCTGTTCTCCGGCACCCCGTTTCTGCCTGGTTGTACTGCTGTTGCCGCCGAACCCCCAGTCTCCGTACTCGCGATAATAGCGCATGTTGGTGGTGCTGCCGGAATTGTAGGCGATGTCCCAGCTTGACTGGTCGCCGGAGGTAAACTGTTGATTGCCGATGAACTCGGCTTTAGCGGTAGTCTGGCACTGCTGCTCGAAAGCGGCGGGCGACCCGCTTTCGTTAAGCCCGCACTCGAACATCAGAATACAGGGGTGGTTGCGGTCACGGCGGATCAGCTCCTGAATGGCCTTGTAGGCGCTGTTTACAAAAAGTGTATTGGTACCGATATACGACTGCCATCCGGGGATTGGCTCTCCGACAAACAGACCGAGTTCATCGCACGCGTCAAGGAACGCGGTGTGGGCCGGGTAATGGCCGTGACGCACCATAGTGACCCCCATGTTCTTCAAAACCACCGCCTCGCGGCGCTGCATATTTGCCGATACTGCAAAAGCGAGGTACGGAAATTCCTGATGCCGGTTTGTCCCAAAAAGCCAGTACCGTTTTCCATTAAGCGACATACCGTTTGTGAGCGACATGGTGATGTTCCTGATTCCGACCCGCGTGATCTGCGTATCGGTCACCGCCCCGTTGGTTTCGACCCGCGAAATCAACCTGTAAAGATACGGCCACTCCGGCGACCAGAGCATGGGATTGGTGACAGTGCCGGTTTGCGTAAAAAGGTTTTCCCCGTTTGCCGCTATCCGTACGGTATCACTGGTGATGCGTGCCGCCTCGCTGCCGGTAGAATCGAGGAGAACGGATACGACCCTGCAGGCGGCTGATTGGACCGATTCGTTGACCACGTGCGTCCGCACATTGACGGTGGCCGACGCGGCGGTGACATTTGCTGTTGTAAAATAAACGCCCCCGCTCGCGACCTTGTCGACAAACATCGGGTCACTGATATGGACCGCATTATACACATTCAGGGAGACATCGCGGTACAACCCGCCGAACATATGGAAATCGAGGGTCGCCTCCGTCTTGCCCGGTATGCAGTCGGTAATGTCCCTGTTGTCGAGCTTGCAGGCGATAACGTTATCGGCCCCCCAGTTCAACTTGCCGGTAAGGTCCATGACGAATTGCTGGAATCCGCCGCAATGGCTTGTGAGGAGCGTGCCGTTGAGATAAATGTCACTCGCCTGCATGGCGGCGCCGATCTCAAGGTAAACCTCTTTGTTCCGGAGAAAGTTGAGGGGTGTAAAGTGCTTCCGGTACCAGACAATGCCCTGATAAATGCGGGGAAATGAATCGGAAGGAATACTGTCTATCGCATGCGGCAATGTTACCGTTGTCCAGCCGGCGTCGTTAAATGCAACGGTTTGTGCATTGGCGACATCGCCTTTGTAATATTTCCAACTGGTGTTCATGCTGATCTTTGCGCGCCCCGCAGTATCGATGGCCGGTTGGGCAGATGCCATGGAACTCGTCAAAGCAATACTGCAGAGCACAGTTGCGAATACTGTTTTTAAGTCAACCATAATAATTCTTTTCTCCCTTTTTAAAAAAGGTTTATCTGATACCAATGCATATGCGTTCGATTTAATATCAATATAATTTCGGACCTTTTCTTCTGTACCTCTCCCTCATTAAAAGATAATCAAAAGAATCCAAAAACGCATGGCCCCTTCTGTCTAATACATGGACTTTTATGCACAAATTGCACAAAAATCCCGTTATTTCCCCTCCACCGGACTCAACGAAGACAAAACGCGCCTGCATGTGTTTCTTAATATACCTTTAGCGTTCAACGTCTAACGCTTAACGTCGTCTTTGGACGTCTTTTCATTAACGCCGTAACCAGCGCCGATAGAATAAGCAATGCAAGCAAGGTCGTAATGATTGAGGGCCCGGCCGCGCAGTCGAACCGCAGCGACGCTTCGAGTCCTGCAACGCAGCCCGCGATACCAAACAGCCACCCGAAAACAACGCGGCGAGTTGTGCCGGCCACGCAGATCATCGCTGAAACTGCAGGTATGATTAATAGTGAAAAAACCAGAAGAACTCCGGCCACTTTAACCGAAGAGGTCACGGCCAGTCCGAAGGTCGCATAAAAAATGACGTCCCACCACCAGATACGCACTCCCCTTTTTTCAGCTTCCTGCGGCTGTTCGGAAACAAGAAAAAGCTTTTTTCGCGTCACGAAGTGGACCGCGCCAACGGCAAAAACAAGGACCCCCAATTGCACGACATCGTGCCAGGAAACCGTGAGAATGGTGCCGACCAGCATTTCCTTGATGTGCTCGGTGCCGGTGGCCGATTTCTCCAATACTAAAAGCGACAGGGCGATCGCGCCGGCATAGGTTATCCCGATAAGCGCTTCCATGGGCACGACCTTCTGGCTCCGCCGCAGAAAAGCGAAGAGCACCGCACCGCCGAAGGTGAAGCCAAGGCTCACGCAGAACGCCTTGAGCGGGGCCTCGTCGCCCCACCCGAGGATAAGCGCCACGCTCGCACCAAGCGCCGCGATCTGCGAAAGCGAAAGATCGACGAAAATGACCCCCCGCTGCACGATATGGTACCCGAAATAAGTGTGTATGCCAGCGAGGATCAGGCAGATGACAAGCGCTGGCAGCATGAACGGAAAGTGGAAAAGCATCATGGTTATTTTCCTCCTTCTGCGGTAATCAGTTGATTGACGATATCGTCGAAGTGCTCCAGGTACGAACCGGGCTTGACATCAACGCACGATGGCGCGACCTTGAACACCTTGACGCCGGTCTGCCGGCTCAAAACTCGGGGCGCGTCGTCCGCGAAATAAGGTTCCTGAAGGATAAGCGGGACATGTTCCTTTTTAATGACCTCCACCAGACGGGCAAGGTGGTTCCCGGTCGGCGGGATGCCGGGGAACGGTTCCACGTGCTCCACGATG
>CAISVC010000708.1 GCA_903888815.1 uncultured Fibrobacterota bacterium | reverse complement strand
GCCGCCTTTGGCAAGAATCCTCAATGCTGATGATCTGCCGATGCCGAAGATATAGGTCAGCGCAATTTCACTGCGTTTGTTGTTCGGTATTTCAACGCCTCCGACACGAGCCATAACACCACCTCCCTGATTTTCTTTTGTACGGGCGTATCGCCATACGCCCCTGCATGATTTTTCTTTTTTATACGGGCGAATAATCATTCGCCCCCACGACCACCTATCCCTGGCGTTGTTTATGTTTGGGATTCTTGGTGCAAATGACCCGCACCACGCCCTTACGTCTGATCACTTTGCACCCGATGCATAATTTTTTTACCGATGCACGTACCTTCACTCGCCATCCCCTTGCTATTTATAGCGGTAGACGATCCGTCCCCGCGTCAAATCATAGGGCGAGAGCTCGACCAGCACTTTATCGCCCGGAAGGATTCGAATATAATTCATCCTCATTTTTCCAGAAATATGCGCCAGGATCTCATGTTTGCCCTCAAGCATTACCTTGAAGCTTGCATTGGGCAGCGTCTCGGCAATAGTGCCTTCAACCTGTATCGAATCCTGTTTCGACATAGTAATCCGGCAGGAATATTAGTACCCGAATCTCCTGCCCCGTAAACGGCCTTTCTTCAAGAAACCTTCATAGTTGCGCATCT
This sequence comes from uncultured Fibrobacterota bacterium, assembly GCA_903888815.1. GTDB lineage: Bacteria > Fibrobacterota > Chitinivibrionia > Chitinivibrionales > Chitinispirillaceae > BOG-1184. Next base: position 2,725 of record CAISVC010000708.1, on the reverse strand, counting down.
GCAAATGCGACTCCAACTGCACCAGGGTGTCGATCGCGACACCGACGACAATGAGCACGCTGGTTCCGCCGAAATAAAAATTGACCTTGAACCCGCCCATGATTAAAAAAGGCACTATCGAAATAAAAGCGAAAAAGACCGACGCCGGCAGCGTGATACGCGTCAGAACGTTATCGAGATACTGTGCCGTGTTTTTGCCGGGTCTGATCCCCGGGATGAAACCGCCCGACCGCTTCAGATTATCGGCGATATCAATCGGATTGAAAACAATGGCGGTGTAAAAATAGGTAAAAAATATGATGAGGAGTGCATAGATGCTGTTGTACAGCGGGCCGGTCGGCGAAAAAAGCCGCATCATCTCTTCCATGGCTTCGGATTCAGGAAAAAAACTGCGGATCATGCCCGGAAAAGTGATAAGCGAAGAAGCGAAAATGATGGGAATAACGCCGGCCATAAGAAGACGAAGCGGAAGCACGGTGTTCTGTCCCGCATACATCTTGGTTCCGACCACCTTCTTCGGCGTCTGGATCGGAATCCTCCGCATGGCCTGGTTCATGAGCACGATGAACGCGGTCATTCCGACAACGACCGCCAGCAAAAGAAGCTCGACGAAAAGAATCCGCGTGCCGGCCCAGAGCTGCTGAATTTCCGCGAGCATCGCATCGGGCAGCCGGGCCACGATGCCGATGAAAATAATGAGCGAAATGCCGTTACCGATTCCCCGGTTCGTGATCTGTTCGCCGAGCCACATGATGAGGATGGTACCGGTTGTCAAACTTATTGCCGTGATAGCCGTAAACCTGATGCCCTGAAGCGCCGGTGACACCGCATGCATGCCGGTCGTCGGCGAAACGATGCTCTGCAGGAATACGCTGATCCCGACAGCCTGGATAATTGAGAGGAGCACGGTGCCGTAACGGGTATATTGCGTGATCTTTTTCCTGCCTTCGGCGCCCTCCCGCTGCAGTTTGTGAATGTACGGGAAAACAGAACCCATGAGCTGCAGAATGATTGATGCGCTGATATAGGGCATGATGCCGAGGCCGAATACTGCTACCCTTTTGAATGCGCCTCCCACGAACATATCGTACAACCCGAACAGGGAGTTCGCGTTCTGCGAGAAAAAATCGGCCAGGACGCGGGGATCGATACCGGGTGTGGGAACATGTCCGCCGAGACGGTACACCATCACAATGCCGAGCGTAAAAAGAACCCGTTTCCGCAGTTCAGGAATGCGGAAGACATTCTTGAACGTCTCTAAAAAAGTCTTGAAATTTTCAACCACGGCCTTTTGCCTCTGCTTTGCCTTTGGCTTTTTCGATCTTTTCCTTTGCTGCTTTCGAGAATGCGTGCGCCCTGATGGTAAACGGTTTCGTCAATTCTCCCTGGCCCAGAATTTTAAGCGGCCGGTCTTTGTCCTGCAGCAGCCCCTGTTCATACAGCAGTTCGGCAGTAATCTCTTTGCCGCCCGCATTGACACCGGTAATATCCTTCAGATTGATAACCTGGAATCTGTTCCTGAACGGACTATGGAAGCCCCGCTTCGGCAGCCTGCGGGTGAGCGGCGTCTGGCCGCCTTCGAAATAGGGTTTGACACCGGCACCGCTGCGCGCCAAATACCCGTTGTTGCCTTTTCCGGCCGTGCACCCTCTTCCGCTCCCGGTACCGCGGCCGATTCTGCGCGACTGTTTGTTGGAACCTGCGGCCGGTTTTATTTCATTCAGTTTCAGCATCTGCACCACTCCGTTTTTATGCTTCCTCAACCTTGACAAGATGTTTTACGCGCAGCAGCATGCCGCGTATCGACGGCATGTCATTATGGATAACGCTCGCATGCATCTTCTTGAGCCCGAGGGCCTTGATCGTCCGCTTCTGCGGTTCGAGCTTGCCGATCCCGCTCCGTATCTGGGTAATTTTAAGCTGTTTCTTCGCTGCCATTCTCTACCCCGTTCAGGTCTTCGCTTCTTGCAGGAATCTGCCGCAATTCCCGGATCTGCTCCTTTGTTTTGAGATGCAGGAGCCCGTCGATCGTGGCCTTGACCACATTGTGCGGATTGGTGGTTTTCAGACATTTGGTAAGAATATTACGGATACCGGCAAGTTCAAGTACGGCGCGGGCAGGACCGCCGGCGATGACCCCGGTTCCCGGCGCAGCAGGCTTGAGCACGATCCTGGCCGCTCCGAAATGGCCGATCACCTCGTGCGGGATCGTTTTGTTCACGACGCTTACCGTCACCATGTTCTTCTTGGCGTTCTCAACCGCCTTGCGGATCGCCTCGGTAACATCGTTTGCCTTGCCCATGCCGATTCCGACATGGGTATTGCTGTCACCGACCGCGACGAGCGCATTGAATCCGAACCGCCTGCCGCCCTTGACCACTTTTGCGACGCGGCTGACCGCAATCAGCCGGTCGACAAGCTGCGACTCACCTTCATTTGTTTTCCTTGCCTCGTTACTCAAAGCAAAAACCCCTTTCAGCTTCCTTAAAAGACTATTAAAAGACTAGCCCTTTGCTGCGGGCTGCATCGGCCAGGGCCTTGACACGGCCATGATAGAGATACCCCTTCCGGTCAAACACGACCTTTGCCAGACCCTTCTCCCTGGCTTTTTCGGCGAGAAGCTCGCCGACCGCCTTTGCAACCGCGCTCTTGCCCGCTTTTCTGTTGGCGCCGATTGCTGCGGCAAATCCCTTGCCCGCACTTCCCACCTGTACAATAGAGGATC
>CAISVC010000707.1 GCA_903888815.1 uncultured Fibrobacterota bacterium | reverse complement strand
GCACACCTTCTCTTGCGCTTCATCTCATCGAGCGCGCTCCCGAGGTTCTCAATATGCCGGAGAAGAATCTTGGCATCAAGATACTCCTGCTCGGCGCGGAACCGGGTGCGGGCATACCCGAGGTGCGGCTGCGGCTTGAATCCGAATACTGCGCAAAGGTGTTCGATTTAGGCGCCGGCTACGGCTGTTCCTGTGATTATCCCATCTATCAGGGAATGCACTGGCTCGCCGATGACCTCGCCTACTATGAACTTGTCGATCCCGAGACGAGAAAGCCGGTGCCCATTGAACAGGGTGCTACGGGACTCATGGCGGCGACTTCCCTTCATCCCGAAGCAGCCGTGTGGTTCGACATGCGTTTTACCATGAACGACATTCATCAGGTGTTTACCGATCCCTGCCCCTGCGGTTACAGCGGGTTCCGTTATAAAATCGTCGGGCGTGCCGATGACATGCTGAAGGTCAAGGGCGTCCCCGTCTATCCCGCATCTATTGAAGGCGTGATACATTCATTCCCCGGCAGGCTCACGGGGGCGTTCAGGATAGTCCTCGATGAACCGCCGCCAAGGGTTGTCCCGCCACTCAAGCTGAAGATTGAATATGCCGAGGGAATCCGCGAGTCGGATCTGCCCGGCCTCGAAAAAGAAGTGGGTGTAAAAATGCACAGCCTTTTGAAGATACGACCGGCAATCACCTGGCTGAAACCGAACACCCTCGAACGGGCAACGAAAAAGACACAGCTCATCGAAAAAAGTTACGAGAAAGGGTGATAACTGGAGGTGACCATGGATTATTTCCACGTACCCTTCGGGCTTTTAGCACCGGCGCCTGATCTCATCGAGACGGTACCGGCCCTGGGAGCCCTGAAAAAGGCAAATCCCTCATACATCGAACGAGCCGAAGCGGCCCAGAAGACGGGACGGCTGTTCGCGAGGGACGAAATCCTCCCCCGCATGCTCGACATCGATTCCGCCTGCGCCAGGGACCCGCGTTATTTTGACTGGGACCTGTGGCGAAAGGCAAATCAGAAAAAGCTCACTGTTGCACTCATCCCGGAAAAACTGGGGGGCCTCGGATACACGGCGCTTGGCGCCACCATTCTCTGCGAGGAAATGACCAGCGCCTGCATGGGGATCACGGCAAATATTCTCTTCAACAATTTCGGCCTTCTGGGCTCTCTTGTCGAGTTTGATACCGGCATCGTCATGAAAATAATCCGGGATATGGTTGAGGCCCAGAAGAATGACACGCCTGTATTCTGGGCCTGGGCAATCACGGAACCCGGTGCGGGAACCGACGTCGAAGAAGCAGAAGCCATGGCAACCATGAGGCCTTCGACCTATGCCGAAAAAGTCCCCGGCGGATACCGCATCAACGGAATCAAATGCTTTATCACGAACGGAAGCCTCGCCCATTTCATCATCGCCACGATACCGATGGACCGAACACATCCCCTGGAATCCATGGCGACCTTTATGATACCGGCTTCGTCGAAGGGCTTCAGTGTCGGCCAGGTCGAGCGCAAATGCGGCCAGAAAGCATCCCAGACGGCTGAGCTGATTTTCGAGGATGTGTTCGTCCCGGAAGAAAACCTCTGGGAGCCGCCGGGACGGGGATTGAGGCACACGCGGGAGATTCTGTCGACGACGCGCGGGTTTGTCGGCGCCGCCGGTCTCGGTATCGCCAGGGGCTCTCTCGAACGATGCGTCCACTACGCGAGCATGAAGAAGATAAAAAATCATTTCCTCATTGAAGAAGACTGGGTCCGGTTCGCCATCGCCGATATGCTGAAAGACATCAAGGCGGTACGCGCGGCGTGTTACAACTTCGCCCTCGCCGTTGACACATACCACGTGATGAAGCTTTTCGAAAGCAGACCGTTGCGCGCCCTGCTTGCCGTTCTTCCTCAAGGTTTTCTTCTCAGCGATTTT
>CAISVC010000706.1 GCA_903888815.1 uncultured Fibrobacterota bacterium | reverse complement strand
CGGTTGTGCCGTTTGATGGGGGTACCGGCATTGTTTCTTCCCGAAAGAAAGAGTAACTGACTTATTCTACCATTAATATGCGTTGCGTGCAATACAAACCGCGGCCCGTATTTCCGGATTTGACATTTTTGACATTTACTCGCCGAAAAGGATATATTCCTTAGTAATATCCGGAGTATAATTAACGGAGGAAAGAAGGCGTAAAACACCGCTAAAATATGGCTTATAGTATACGCCCGAACGCCCCTGAAAAATCAAATTTCCTCTCAGCCGGCAGAACCCGGATAAAACAGCTGTTTCAGAGAAACAGGAGGAACCTGTATGAATAATTTTATCTCCATGCTTCGAATGTTTCATGGCCGCCGCCGGAGGGGTGCCGGTATAACAGGTCTTGTTGCGTTTTTTCTTTCTGGAACGATAGGCTTCGGCGAAGGTTTTGCCCAGGGGTTGTTCGATCACGGCACCCCGCGCATCTACAGAAACGATTCCCTCGCAGCGGTACAAATTCCCATTGGCGGCATCGGCGCTGGAACTATAAGAATGAACGGCAGCGCGACCCGTGATAACGGCTGGTGGATATGGGGGGAATGGGGCGTTTATCCCATGCGGACTGTGACGAACAGTTTTTTCGGTATACGCGCGCAGACAGGCACATCAGCCGCGGTTGTCAAGGTTTTGCAGACGGTAAGCCAGGGAAACTGGCAGAAAATAGCTGGTCTGACCTTTCGGGCGGCATATCCTTTCGGATGGTATGATTTTAGTGACGATACTGCCGGAATAAGTTTCAGCGATAGCTTCAGTGACAACTTTAATGACGGCGATCTCAACGGCTGGACCTCGGTAAGCGGGCAGTGGACGAACACCGGTACTTTAGCCCGCGGAGTAGGTACCGACGTATGGCTTATGAGAAGCGAAACAGGCACTGATTTCACGCTGGAAGCAGACGTCAGACTGATCTCCGGTTCCTCCATCGTCAGATTCAGGAGCAGCAGCGACGGCAGCGTAGGGTATGCGCTGGCGGTGGAACCGGGAGACATCAAGCTTTACAAATTCCCTTATGTATCACTGAGTCTGGTCACGATGACAAATGCAATGAATACCTGGTATCACGTGAAGATTGTGACCTCGGGTACCAATATAAAGGTTTATTTCAACGGAGCCACGACGCCGACCATTGATTACAACGATCCTGATTATTCGACGGGGAAATACGGACTCGGTGCCTATGGCACTTCGGAATTTGATAACGTCACGGCGTCCCCGTCCGGCAGTTCGACATTCGTAGAGCTGCCGGTCAAAGTGTCGCTTGAGGTTTTCAATCCGCTGATACCTCTTGATTCGAAGAATTCGGCTATTCCGTGCGCCGTTTATAGCTTTACCGTTGAGAACACGGGGACACAGGGCGCGTCGGTCAGCCTCCTCGGCGCTCAGTTGAACTGTATCGGCACCGGCGTGCTCACGGGATACGGTTCGAACATCAACAGTGTACTCAGGGAAAACGGCTCAACGATTCTCCACCTGCGGTCCGGGATTGCAGCCACCCAGCGGTACTTCGGGGACCTGGCGCTCATGGCCTACCAGCAGAACGCTTCGGTCACCGCGACCTCGTCGTGGAGCACGCTGGACGCGCTGCTGGCGGATTTCAGCGCTGACGGGTCATTGACCGGAGTCGACAGTACCGGTCCTACGGCAGCGGGTCAGACCATTCAGGGAGCGCTGTCCGTGGCATCGACGCTGGCGCCTGGGGAGAAAAAGACAATAACCTTCGTGCTGACCTGGTATTTCCCGAACCGGCAGACGAACTGGGGGCCGAACCCAACAGGCCCGAAATACGCAACCTGGTGGACAAGCGCACTGGATGTTGCCCGGTACCTGAATCTGAATCTTGCCGATCTTTCGCAAAAGACAAGACTTTTCAATACGACATTTTATACGTCGAACCTTCCGTACTGGATGCTCGACGGAGCGGCGGATAACGTTGCAATACTTCGTTCGCCGACGGTGTTCTGGAACAGAGACGGCTTCATAGGCGTGAATGAAGGGTGGCGGAATGACACGCACCAGGACGGCAACTGCACGCATGTCGTCCAATATGCCCAGGGTCATGCCTATCTTTTTCCCGATGTGGCCCGCACCATACGGCAGGGTGTTTTTGCATACCAGTACCAGACAAACGGCGGGATCAACACCAGAAGCACAACCGGGGAGCTCTGGCCGTCGCTCGATGGTCAGTGCGGGGAGATACTCAGCGTTTACCGTGAATACCTGCACAGCGTCGATGGCAGCGCCTGGCTGACCCAGATGTGGCCGAGAACTAAAACGGCAATGACCTATGCCATTACCACGTGGGACAGCAATGAAGACGGTATTCTGTCGGGTTCGCAATGGAACACCCTTGATGGGAATATTAATGGAAGCAGTACCTGGCATGGATCGCTGTGTCTGGCGGCTTTGGCTGCCGCTCAGAAAATGGCCACTATAGAGGGCGATACCGCATTTGCTTCGCGATGCGGAAGAATCCGGACAGCAGGATCAACCAATCAGGACAATATCCTCTTCAATAGTACGCGGGGATATTACATACACATTCCCGACAATGCCGCTACGGACGCCCAGTACGGAAACGGCTGCGAAATTGACCAGCTTCTCGGCCAATACTGGTCGAACATCTTGGGCCTTGGGTGGTTTTATCCCATGAATCATGTAAGAACTGCATTGCAGAGTTTATACCGGAACAATTTCCATACTAATTTTGTCGGTTATGATTTTCAGGGCTGGCGCCATTTCGTCTCCGCCAATGACGAAGGTCTGATCATGTGCTCCTGGCCGAGCGGCACTACCCGTCCCGCCAACCCGATAGGGTACTTCCCCGAATGCATGACCGGTTTCGAATATGCTGCCGCGTGCGCGATGATCCAGGCCGGGCTGCTCACCGAGGGATTTACGGTATTCAAGGCGTGCCGCGATCGGTACAACGGCGTAGCGCGTAACGACTGGTGGATGACCCCTGGTGGCGATCCGTTCATGGAAATAGAGTGGGGATATTACTACTTCCGCGCTCTGGCGGCCTGGTCGGCAATTCCTGCCTGTCAAGGGTACACGTTCGACGGCCCGGGCAAGGCCATGGGGTTCCATCCTGTGTTTAAACCTGCGGGCCACACATCTTTTTTCATCGGTTCCGAGGGATACGGGACATTCTCCCAGACACGTACTTCAGACAATCAATGGGATACCCTTGCCCTGAAATCAGGGACACTTACGCTGAAACAGCTTGATGTGTACCTCGATTCGCTTGTCGTAGATAAAAACGCAGAGGTAAGACGCAACGGAACCCTTCAGAATGTTACCGCTGTATTCGGCACGACCGATGGAAATGTTCATATAGTTTTTGCGAATGATGTAACAATTTCTGCCGGAGATAATTTGACGGTGACCATGGGAAAAACGGTCTCAATCATTTCCCGGAACAATGGTAATGCGATCCGGAATGCAGAGATCAGTTCCTATAAGGGCGGTATCGTGCTGACGCTGCAAACCACCCGGAAAACAGCGCCAATAGTGAATCTGTTTGAACTATCAGGGAAACGGATAGCGCTTTCACCTGTAGCTGCGTCTGATTCCAAGGGTGGCGCAAAACAAAGCTGGATCTATGGTGTGACTCAAAAAAACAGCCGGCTTGTGAAAGGGATCTACATCGTAAAAGTACAAACCGATGAGGCAATGGTTACAAAAAGATTGTATATGAGATAATATTTGATTTAATAAAAGTCCTGGTTTCTTTGACAAACGCCGGCGTCACTGCGGATAGCAGCGGGATAGCAATGATAATGACCGCACCGCATCAAGGTAGAAGCACTTTCTCATTCTGCTGATACGTTCCCGCGACAATCCTCAGCAGATACATTCCCCCCGTCCGTTTCTTTTTTGTCGGCGTGTTCTTGAATATATCAACCGTTTGTACGCCTGCCTGCATTTTGCCGGCAACAACCGCCGTCAGCAGAACACCGTTGAGCGAATACAGGGAAACCCTGACATTCACAGTTCCTGCGTGGTCGTGCGGTACGCGCAAATAAAGAACGCCTTTCCGGAATGAGCAGACAAATGATTCCGTCGCTGAAGGTGAAATATCGTCAATACCCGTGGCTAAAGCGTGCTGAATCAACCATACGAATTCGTCCGGCGGAACCACCCGCACCTGCGGCCCCAGCTTGCTGATACACGCAATAACGCTGTCAACGCTCATGCTCCACACATGCACGGGAATAAGGCTGTAAGCGCCGGCGGTGCGGATATCGGTGGATTGCGCGTTGATCAGCGCCGCGACACTCGACGTGGTCGAGTGACCGCCCCACAGAGCCTCCCGTCCGGTGATGGCCGGCTTGTTGTGCGACCAGAAAATGGTACTGCCATACTGCACATAATAACTTCCATAGCTGTAGAAAAACACAGCGTCGATGTTGGGCTGCCGCAGAAACGGTTCGACGTTCTTACCGCTGTTGTCAACATCGAGAATATTAACAATCCGCAGATCCGCTTTTGCCATGTATCTGTCAAGCAGGCCGCATTCCGTGTCGATGGCGCCGAAGAGGTCGGGGAAGTTGTAGCCGCGGCCCGAAGGCCCGGCGATGAAATAGCTGCGGCCGGCTGCTGCTGCCGGAGCATTATCATAATAGTACTTCATGACCGTCGGTGCGATTTCGCTCAGCGCGGGGGATATTGTCCAGCCGAGGTTAACCGTGGAGCGGTTCGGGCTTCCCAGCAGACGCTGGTCTGCCGGGCCGTTGACCAGCCACTGGATGTTGTCGCCGTCAGTCATTACGAAACAGACCGTGTGCACGTTGTTACGCAGGGTGAATGCCGCAGGCGGGGGTTTCTGCTGGAATTGCGGAATGGAGAAATTGGTGTATACCGAAAGATTGACCGCCCAGTCGGATGGGTGCAATACGAGAGAACGTTGTGAAAGCGCAGTAACGCCGTTGTATTCGTCCTGCGGATACCCCATGACAATGGCGTTGGGCCGCATGCGGTTGAACGCGGCGGTGGTTATGGCGTGGTTTACCGGTTCCCAGAACGAAAGCGCATTGGCGAACACCGAGTAATCGCCCACGCAGAACACTCTGTTGTCCAGATCCGATTGATAGGAAACAACCGTAGTACTCAGCTGGGAGCCGAACGTGGAGAGCGCCCATGCTTCGTTTCTGCTGCGGACATCGTAGAGCTGCGGTATGCCGACGCTGTTCATGACAGCAACGTTATCCGATGTCACGGCAATGGCGTTGAGAATGCCGCACAGGGATATGGCGACGTTGGACGAGGTGTCGCGCAGATTGCACAGAACATAGCCGCTGATCCTGCTTTTGAAATGACTGAGCAATCCCTGAAAATCGTTCAAATACGTATTGTCTACTATGAGGTTATAATTGTTTTTCAGGTCGTTGATCCAGGTGCCGGTCTGTCGGATAATCGCCGGTTTGGTTTTGGCAAGCAGACCCTGCAGGGTCATGATCGTGAACCGCTGAGTTTCGGTCAGATTCTCCGATGTCGCGAAAACCGTGTCGGGTACTGATGAGGCAGGATAGAGGCTCCCCGTAACACGGTGAGGACTTGTCTGGGCAGAAATGGATAGTGCAAGCAGAAACAGTATAACGATAAAAAGGAAAACCTTTTTCATTTGTTTCCCCCTCACTTTCCATACACGCTTATATATAAGGACAAAGGTCCGGAAATGGTGAAATAACGCGCCTATACCATCCTTACCTTGACTCCTCTTTTATGTAAATACTCCTTGATGTCCCGCAGCCGGTATTCGCCGTAATGGAGTATCGAAGCGATGAGCGCAGCGTCGGCTTTGCCTTCGGTCAGTACCTCGTAGAGATGCTCCGGGGCGCCGCCGCCGCCCGAAGCGATGACCGGAATATGTACATTTTCCGCAATCATGCGCGTGAGCGTGATTTCATAGCCGGTCCTGGTCCCGTCGGCGTCGATGGAATTGACCACTAACTCGCCGGCGCCAAGCTGTTCGCCTTTTTTCGCCCAGGCAAGCGCATCCATGCCCGTGCGTGTGCGGCCGCCGTGCGTGACGATCTCATAGCCCGAAGGAGTGGCAGGGGAGGCGCCGACCCGCAAAACGTCCATGGAGAGCACGACAGCCTGCGAGCCTAAGCTTGCTGCAACGTCCGCGATGAGCCGGGGGTTGGCGACCGCGGCAGTATTCACATTCACTTTCTCGGCGCCGGCGAGCCGCACGCGGGTGCAGTCTTCCACGCTGCGCAGACCGCCGCCGACCGAAAACGGAATAAAGACCTGCGAAGCGACCTTGCTCACCACGTCGATCATGATGTCCCGTTTATCGCTCGAAGCGGTGATGTCGTAAAACACCAGTTCGTCGATGCCGTTTTCGTAATACTTCCGGGCCGCGGCCACCGGGTCGCCGATGTCCTTTGTGTTGACAAACCTGACGCTCTTCGCCAGCTTGCCGTTGCGTACGTCAAGGCATGCGATGATCCGTCTGCTCAGCATGGCGCACCCTTCCAGGCCGCGAAGTTTTTCAGGATGCGGAGGCCGGCGGACCCGCTTTTTTCCGGATGGAACTGGGTGCCGATGAAATTCATGGCGCCGATAATTGCCGGAAATTCGGTTTCGTAGCCGCAGGTCGCGATCACGGCCGAAGGATCTGATGGCAGCGGGTAGTAGGAGTGGACGAAATAAAACTCGTCGCCGGGCCTGACATCGCATAAAACCGGATGTTTCTGTTTCACCGTGATTGCGTCCCACCCCATGTGGGGAACTTTGAGCGCCGGATCCGAGAGCCTGAAGCGGGGCACGGTTCCCGCGATGATGCCGAGGCACTCGGTATCACCCTCCTCGGAGCGGGAGAGGATTATCTGGGTGCCGAGGCAGATGCCCATGATCGGCGTTCCGGCAGCGAACGCGTCTCTGAGCGCCCCGTCGAGGCCGCGCTCCCGAAGCTTTTTCATGGCTGCCGCGGCATGGCCCACACCCGGGAAAATGATCTGCTTGGCAGACCGTACCGCCTTCGGGTCAGGGGAGATGACCGAGGGTATCTTCAGATAGTCGAGCGCCCGCTTGACCGAGGTCAGGTTTCCGGCGCCGTAGTCGATAATGGCGATCATACTATTTGTTGAGTCGTTGAGCTGTTGAGTTGAAAAGCAGATGAAAATTACTTTTTGCCACCACATTTTTCTTTTCTATAGTTATAAGTGAAAATTATTATTTTAAAACAACCTGAGATTTATTCGTTGGTGAAAAAGACTATTTTAACAAAAGAAAGGGGCGTTTATGCCGCATATTCAGGTAGGCGTCATTGATTACGCCATTATGGCGATCTATGTGCTGTTCGTGCTGAGCATCGGATGGGTGCTCAAGCGGTACATGAAGACGAGCGAGGATTTCCTTACCTCGGGCAAGTCGATCCCGGCGTGGATCACGGGTCTCGCGTTCATTTCCACCAACCTCGGCGCACTCGAGGTCATGGGCATGGGCGCGTCCGGAGCCAAGTACGGCATCGCCACCGCCCATTTCTACTGGGTCGGCGCGATTCCCGCCATGGTATTCCTCGGTGTCTTCATGATGCCGTTCTATTACGGCTCAAAGGCCCGGTCGGTGCCCGAATACCTCAAGCTCCGCTTCGACGAAAAGACGCGGGGATTCAACGCCATCTCCTTCGCGGTGATGACGATTTTCGCTTCAGGTATCTCGATGTTCGCCATGGCAAAGCTGATGCAGGTATTGCTCGGCTGGGATTTCAACTTCAGCATTCTGATGTCGGCAATTATTGTCCTTGTCTATACGTTCCTGGGCGGATTGACTTCCGCTATTTATAATGAGGTGCTTCAGTTTTTCCTGATCGTTGCCGGACTCGTTCCTTTAGTCTTTCTCGGCCTCAAGGACGCGGGTGGATGGTCAGGCGTGCAGATGCGATTGCATGACGTTGCGCAGAACGCCCCGGCCATCGCCGGCGCGGCCCATCCTTATGCAGTTGACGCATGGACAAGAAGCTGGGCGCATATGGGCAGTCCGGGTGCCAACCCCATGGGGGTCGAATGGTTCGGACTGATTTTCGGCCTGGGATTTGTTCTTTCTTTCGGGTACTGGTGCACGAACTTCTTAGTGGTGCAGCGGGCCATGGCCGCAAAGTCGATGTCCGCGGCACGTAATACGCCGCTCATCGGCGCCATTCCCAAGATGTTCATCCCCTTCCTCGTGATTCTGCCCGGCATGATTGCCATTGCGCTGACGGCGCACAGCGGACCAAATGAATTCACGCTTAAACTGCCGGACGGCTCAATGGATTATAATAATACGATTCCGCTGATGCTCGGTCATTACCTGCCGTCAGGAGTGCTCGGACTGGGGCTTACCGCGCTTATTGCGTCGTTCATGTCCGGCATGGCCGGCAATGTGACCGCGTTCAATACGGTCTGGACCTATGATATTTATCAGGGCTACATCAAACCGGGACAGTCGGACCGGCACTATCTCAACATGGGAAAAATCGCGACCGTCTTCGGGATCGTTGTCAGCATGGGAGCGGCCTATGTCGCGGCAAAGTTCAATAATCTTATGGATTTTCTGCAGCTGGTATTTGCTTTCGTCAATGCTCCGCTGTTTGCCACCTTCCTGATCGGCATGTTCTGGAAACGGGCAACGGGCCACGGCGCGTTTTTCGGATTGATTTCAGGAACGCTCGCCGCGGCGCTCCATCACGGGCTTACCCTTCCTGCCGCCGCGCACGTGGGCATCAAGGGCGGGTGGCTGGGCACGATTGTTCACACCTATCCGAGCGAAATGGCGCAGAATTTCTGGACCGCTACCTTTGCATGGACGGTGTGTTTTATTGTCACGATTCTTATTTCCATGGCGACACGGCGCAAAAAGTCCGATGAGGAGCTGAAGGGTCTGGTCTATTCGCTGACCCCGCGGATCAAGGAAACCGGCGTGCCGTGGTATTCTCAGCCGGCAACGCTCGGCGTCATTGTGCTGGCGGTTGCGCTGGTGCTTAACATCATCTTCTGGTAATATAAGGAGGCTTCAATGCATATCGATATACGTCTTCCGATAGGATTGCTGTTTGCCATTATCGGCGTTGTCATAACCATTTTCGGTCTTGCGACCGGCGGGGCCGAGATGTACAAGCGTTCGCTGGGGATCAATATCAATATCTGGTCAGGCATCTGCCTTACCATTTTCGGCGTAATTATGCTGGTCATGGCTGTTCGCGCACAGAATAGGCAAAAGGCGCAATAACGGGCAGCAGCGTTTTTGACGGGTGACCGATTATTGAGGAGCGAGGGGAGACCTGAGCTCCTTTTTTTTAAAACCTGCCATTTCTCTTTTTGTGAATTTCCCGGCTTCGAAGACCAGAATGAGGGCGCCGCAGGCGCTGAAACATTATCTATTTTATCCCCATGCCCTCGAAATCCGTCAAAAACTACGTCCTAGACACCACCGTGCTCCTG
>CAISVC010000705.1 GCA_903888815.1 uncultured Fibrobacterota bacterium | reverse complement strand
TTTTCAAAAGAAAAGGCGCTGGCAATCCGGAAGCTCCTTGAAGCGCAGAAGTACATGCTCTATGCCTTCACCTCATGCGGCTGGTTCTTTGCCGATATCGGCGGCCTTGAAGCGGTGCAGAACCTGGCCTACGCCGTCCGCGCACTGCAGCTGGGGACAAGCGGCGAAATCCGGCAGCAGCTCCTGCAGGGGCTTATTGCCGGCCTGGAGCAGGCGCGCGGAAATGTCGCGGGCGTCACCGGAAAGACGATCCTCGAACGGCAGCTGCTGCCCTTTTGTGCGCATGAAAAAATCCTTGCCTTCACCGCTGCGATAGAAAAAACCATCGGATTCACTAAATCCGACAAGCTGCGCCTGTTCAGCTATGATGTGTCTCTGCGGCGGCTAAGCGCAATCGAAAGCGGCCTTCTTTCGTATCACAGCTTCGATGCGGCCGTTGAAAACGAGATGACCGGCGAACTGAGCCGCTGGGCGGTGCTGGTCTCCCACCGCGAACGGGCCGAGGTGCGGGGATGGGTAGTTGCCGCGGACGCTTTCGGCGGGAAGCTCCCGGGCGGTCTGGAACCGGAAACCATGATGCACCACAGCGCTTCGCAGTCGCTGACGCTCATGGATATTTTCCAGACGTCCCGTGAAAACATGGCCGATTATATCCATCAGAATATTTTCAAGGACACCTATGCGAGATATTCGGCCTGGATGGACAAAAACGAGCAGGAGCTCGATTTTCTTTCCCGGCTCAATTTTCCGCTCCCGCTCTACTGCCTGGCGCCGCTCTCTTTTGTCTATCACCAGCAGTGGAACAGCCTCGTCCGCAGGCTGGAACACCGGGGGGACGAAGAAGAGATCGCCGCCCGTCTGCGCGACCTGTCTGCAATGCGGAAACAGTATAAAATTTCTTTCGATATTAAAGAGAGCGCGGCACTGCTCGAACGTAGCATCATCATTGAACTTTCGGCCCTTGCCGTCAAGCTGTCAGCCGGGACCTGCAGGCGGATCGAGCATCTCATGAACATCGTCGACCGGTTCGGGATTCCGGTGCCAAAACATAAGATGGAAGACGCATTCGCGCCGATCGCCGCCGGCCCCATAAGCGGCCTCTATGCCGAGGTGATCCGTTTGAGCGCCGGCGGGGACGAGAGCGAACTTGTGGACAAGCGCGCCCTGCTGAAAGCACTTGTCAATTTCGCCCACCGGATGAATTTTAATACCGATGCGTTCCGGATACCGTGAGGGCCGCTTACGGCCGCGGGATAAAAAATTTGCATTGCAGGGGCAGGGGAGATATATTTATCTTTTGAACGGTTTAAAACAGGACAGACGCAATGGCTGAGATACATCCGATCGTATGGTTTATTGAGATTTGCATCTTTCTTTTAGGCGTGTCGATCGGTCACAGCATCATTCTGCTCAGGATCCACCGTGAAGAGAACCGGAGAAAGGAACTTGAGCTCGCACTGCTTGAGAAGCGGTCGAACCTTATGTCGCAGAGCAAACGGATCGCTTCCGATCTTGAGGAAGCGCTGTATAATGCGCAGGTGCGGCAGGAAATCGACGATATTCTCAGGAAGAGTTGAAATAAAAAAGAGGTTGGGGACGGTATCTCCGCAGGTTTTTCCATCATTTTTCCACACAGCGTGCTCTGTTAATAATTGAAGCAACAACCCGTAATTGTTTTTAGACGGGGCGGTCCCGGCGCGTCCGTGTTGCGGGAAGGGGAGAAGAGGCCCGTTCAGGAGTGGTTCGCCGCAGGAGGCACAAAAGTGGCGGTTTTTTAAAAAAAAGTATTGACAGGGAGATAAAAATTCATTATTATTTGACGCAAAAGAGGAACAGGCGCAATGGTGACCGCTGACGGAGGTGGAAGCAATGATTCTTGAAGAGCAGTTCGATGCTGACGAAATCCTGCGCGATGTCGATGAGCGGTATGTCGACGACGACTCGAGCGAAGAAGAGGAAATGCGTGAACTGAATTTCGGCAATGTTCACGACGAGAACGCTCATTTCAGCGACTTGGCGAGCGATCTTGACAATACCGATGATTTGTGGGCGTAATCACCACGGCGATTCATCCGAGCGGTTTACTCCCTTATGAGCGTGATGATTGTCAGGCGGACGGCAGGTTCGCCTTTTTTATTAATAACCGTTGAAGCAATTGTATGGCACGCGACACCATCTATTTCTTTTCCGACGCGCATCTCGGCGCACCGGTGCCCGATGCGCCCGAGTGGGAGCGTCAGTGCATCGCTTTTCTGCGCACGCTTTCCGACCGGGCGGCCGCGCTGTACATTCTGGGCGATCTTTTCGACTTCTGGATCGAATACCGCCATGCGATACGTCCCGATTATTTCAGGGTCGTTCATGAACTTAAAAAACTGATCGACCTCGGAATACCGGTGCATTATTTTGCCGGGAACCACGATTTCGCGTTCGGGCCGTTCATCACCGGCACTCTCGGCATCACCGTGCATTCCGGCCATGAGGAGACAATGCTGCAGAGCAGACGCGCCCATCTGTTTCACGGCGACGGTCTGCTCCGGCGTGACATCGGCTACCGTTTTTTAAAGAAGGTGCTGCGCAACCGGATGAACCAGACGCTCTACCGGCTTTTACCGCCGGGAATCGGCATCCCGCTCGCGTCGTTTTTCTCGGCGACCAGCAGAAGGTACGGCGACGACTTCATGACCGAAAAGGTCATCGCCGAGTATCGAAGACATGCAAAGGCATTTCTTGATAAAGGGAATGATATTGTTTTTCTTGCCCATTCGCACCGGGCCGAACTCTCGCGCTGGGGCGATAAAATATACTGCAACACCGGCGCCTGGATGCGCACCTGGAATTTCGCGACCATGACCGGCGGGCGGGTGCGGCTGTGGCGTTACCGCGTGGACGAGGCGGCCGAAGAGGTACCGGCCGTGGACCGGAAAGCCGGGAGCAGCGCGTCGTAGGTCTCGTGGAGCGCCTGCGATATCACCTTAGCCTCACCCAGCACCGGCATGAAATTGGTGTCGCCGTTCCAGCGCGGGACGATATGGACGTGGAGGTGGGTGTCGATGCCTGCGCCGGCGGTGCGGCCGAGGTTGATGCCGATGTTGAACCCGTCGGGGTGCAATGTTTCTGTCAATGCCTTGCGGGAAAGACAGATGCACTCCCACACCTCGCTGGAAGCCTGCTTGTCCAGAAAGCCGATGTCCGGGCAATGCGCATACGGGACCACCATCAGGTGGCCGTTGTTATAGGGGAACAGGTTCATAATAATGAAACACTGTTTCCCCCGGTAAAGGATCAGGTTTTCCCTGTCCTTGTTTTCTTCAGGTTTTTTACAGAAAATGCATCCCTCGTCCTTATGGCCGATTCCCGCGATATAGGCCATCCGCCACGGCGCCCACAATTGGTTCATGTGAGATTTTTCCCATTTTTCGTAGAGACGCACGGCCTAAAGGCCTTATAAGGATAATAGCATTATACTTAGAACGGCCGTGCGTCTCTACTACGATTAATTAAAGAGAAAACGATATCCCGCTGTTGATGAGAATACCGGTCGCCTTGAGGCCATCGACGTTTTTATCCAGATTGCCGAACGGGATCAGGTATTTGGCATCGACATAAATGCCGAACGGCATGACCGGAAATTTGAACTGGACTCCCAGGTCGAAGTGCATGCCCATGCGCGGCGTCATGAGCTCCTTCATGAACTGTTTACCGATCTTTACCATGGCGTCGTTGTTCTGGCCGAACAGGCCGCCCTGCAGGTTGTTGACGTCGTGTATCGTTGCAAGTGTGGTCCCGAGCGTTTTTTCGATGAAGGCGGCAGAAAGAAGCGGGGTGGCAAAATCAAGGGTCAGGCCGGCGCCCCCATACAGTTTGAACACATTGATCACCGGCGGGAACTTGAGCAGGTTTTTCCGCGCCGTGAGGTCGAACTGCAGCTTGGCGTACGGGGTGTTCTTTACAAAGGGATTGCCGAGGCCGAGCGCCTCCGAGGTGATTTTGGTCGTGGCGTAATTGATGGTCGCGATGTCTTTGATGTTCTGGTTATTCGTTGCATTTGGATTAGTGAACGTGATCGACGTCGGATAGGTGATGCTTCCATCATACTCCCACATGCCGTAGTTGACCGAGAGTTCGGCGGTGTTGATGAACGGAATAATATCGATAAATATTTTCCCGCCGAAGTTGAACCAGTTCCGCTGCCAGTTGACACGGTTAATGGTGACCGGCAGGTCCGCGCCGCTCAATGTCGTTCTGGTATATGTTGCCGGTACCGAGCCGAAACTGCTTACATTGAGCGAAAGATCGTTCAATATTGCCTGTTCCCCAACCTTGTCCGGCATGGAGAGCGAGTTGTCGATGCCATACTGAACGCCTATACCTGCAAGGGGGAACGCGGGAAAGAACAGCGCGGTTGAAAACAGTATGCCCGTTATGGAACGAAGTATTCGGTGGTATGACATGACGCCTCCTTTAGTATGAGTGATGACAGTTTAATCAAAATATATTAAAATATTTATAAAACCTCTATTTTATCCCCGATATGCAGCCCGAAAATAGCCGCGGCGTTGGCGTTGTTGATCGCGATCTCAAGATACCCGGCCGAGCCGGTATAGGCGAGCCCCTGTCCGGAAGGAACCTGCTGGAAATAGCCGCACAGAGGAAGCTCGGTGCCGTATTTCACCACCCGCACCTTTGTCGGAGCATGGGCAAGCATCTTGAGTGAATTCTCGTCAATCGTGGTTACGGCGTTGCCGAAACGGTCGATATGGACAATGGAGCCCAGGAGATATTTCTTGTCATGGACAAGGGCGGGCCACGGCAGCTGCACAATATCCGGAATGACCGGGCCGATTGCCGCAAAGTCCGTTTTTTCCGAAAGGTGCGCGGCAATGGGACCGAAGATATCGCGGCCATGAAACGTATTGCTGATTAAAGGAGGGAGCAGTTCCTTGTTTTCGATACGGCGCACCGTAAAGGTTTTCTCTTTTTTCAGCGCCCATGAGAGCACGCCGTTGTCGGGGCCGACGAAAAAGAAGGCGTCGGTTTTTGCAACAAGCGCCGCCCTGCCCGTGCCGACGCCGGGGTCGACCACCACGCAGAAGACGGTATTGGCCGGAAAGGTGCAGAAACATGCCAGCAGCGAAAAAGCGGCATCGCTTACATCGCCGGCCGGGATGTCGTGAGATATGTCGACGATCACGGCCGCAGGCGCAATGCGCAGCATGGCGCCTTTCATCTCGCCCGCGAACCAGTCGTTTTTTCCGTAGTCGGTGATCAGGGCTATGATTCCCATGGTAATCATAACCAATATATTATCTGCGTTTCCTGTTCTGATAGGGACGCGTCTCTGCCGGAAGGTTTTTTCCATAGCGTTTTTTCACCCCGAGCGCGTCTCTATGTTCTATTCGGCGTATCGTATTAGTTATATTACAGGCCGGTTTCATGTTATCAATTTTGGCATTGGAACAGAATTTTGCTTTTAACCTTTATCACAGGAGGTATCTGATGGAAAGAAGTCGTATGCTCGTGTGTTCGGCAGCAGTTCTGCTGTCGTGCGGTCTCGTATCTGTCTATGCGGCAACACCGGCCTGGACGTGCGCCGTCGAGGGTGAGGTGGTATGGCAGCACACGGCAGCCATGGGGTACCTTGTCGCGTGCACCAAAACAGGCCTATCGGGGATCGATGCGGAAAAGGGCACGGTCGCCTGGAATAATAAAGAATTCGCAGGCCTGGATGAAGAAAGTATGACCGAGATCGCCGGCACTCCCTACTTTGTGGCCGTCCGCAAAGGCGAGACCGCCATCATCGATGGGTTCACCGGCGTGACGGTTTTCAGCGCCAAAGCCGAAGGCTTTTCTACGATCACCAACCGGTATCCCATGTACCAGTGCGGCGGCCTGCTCGTTACCGGAAAAAAAGGCGAGACGAACGCCGCGGTCATGACGAACATGAAAGACGGCACAAAACGATGGGAACTGAGCGCTACCGATAATATCTTTGCCGCTTTCGAGGTCGATAAGAGCAGCGTTCTCGTTGTTACGGCATTCACGCTCTACCGGCTCGACGCCGCGACCGGCAAGGAAATCTGGAAAGTCGCATCTTCGCATGAAGCGGCATCTCTTGATAATATGGGAGCATTGGGCGGCCTTATCAAAAAGATGGCAAGCAAGGCGGCTGCGAAAAATCCGGTCAATGCCATGAATCTGTTTGTCAAACCCGAAATCGACGCTTTTTTTATTGCCGTAGAGTCGAAAAATGAGACCCAGACTGTTACAAAAGGGAAAACGGAGACTTCCTATGAGATCGAAAACTCCTATAACGGCTACAAACTCAGCGATGGAAGTATCCTCTGGCAGAAACCCTACGAGCTCAAGGGAAAACTTGCAAAGGTGATGCTGTCCGATGAGGGGCTCATTCTTTTCAATGCCGGTGAGAGCGCAATGCAGGGGGATGCGGGAATGATGAGCATGATGGGCGGAAGCAAACCCGTTAATTACCCACAAGTCAAGATCAATCTCCTCGGGTACAAGGATGGAAAACCGATGTGGGGAAAGAACGGCTCAGGGTTGAAGCTGCGTGACGAAGCGACGGTGATTTTCAAAAATGAGCGAGGCATCGTCTGCGTAACCGATAACGCGGTCAACATACTTGATCCCAAGTCGGGTACTCTCCAGTTTGAAAAGGACGTCAAGGTTTTCTCCGATATCATGGATGTGCGCGTTCTTCCGTGCGGCCTGTTTGTATGCTCGGATGAAAAAGCAAACATCCTCGACCTTGCCGCGAAAGAATTGCTCTGGGACAAGCCGGTCAAGACCGCGCCGGGGCTCTACGAAGTAAAGGACAACGCACTGTATATTTATTCGACAAAAGAGAAAAAGGTTTTCCGGGCCGACCTGGCGGCCAAGGCAGCGCTCACGCCGCTGTCGGGCGAAGAGGTCGAGTTTGAGGGAAAAGAGAAGCCGAAAAAGCTTGAAATCCGTGCGAACGGCATTCTTCTCTCTTCGGATCAGAACCTGCATCTCCTGGCCCAGGACGGCAAATCCGTTTTCAAGGCCTACTTTCCGGCGCCGCGTGAATCCGCGTTCCTCCGCGCGCTCAATTACGCGAATGCCGCGCGGGCCGCATATTACGGAGCCCGCTATGGCATGGCGTCCATCCAGTTGAAAGATGCAGCCGGAAAAACCGATGATGCGATGGGTAAAGGGATGCTCAACGCTTTCGGCGAGATGACTGGACAGATCAGCAACGCGGCCATGGGCGCCGCGAGCGAGTCCTTTAAAAAAGCGAACGAACGGTTCAAGGCCACGGCGCAGACCCGGGACTATGTGTTTGTGCTGACCAGGGTTGATAAGGCCTGTTCGCTCCTGCAGGTAAGTAAAAATGACGGGAAAGTCATTGAGACCATTGACCTGGGCAGCGACAAAAAGCCCGTTTATTCCGTTGATGATGTCGCGGGCAGGATTTACTACAGGTCGGAACCGAAAAAGATCGTCTGTTACGCGTTTTGACGCGCGGCAGCGGGGAAGGGGAGAGAAATTCTCCCCTCCCTCTGTTTATATTTTGCTCCCCAAATGAAGCCTGCTCTGCCAAGTTGTTTTTGCCTCTATCCCAAATAGCGAAAAACCCTGGGTCATCAAACACTGGCGGCTTCATTATCATTTTGGCCGCCAGGAAACGGTATTTTCCGGTTCGTAAAAAACATAACATTTCCGCTATTTTGTTATTATATTAGTAATATATCTAAAACAGGTGTCCTGTCGAAATAAGCGGAAAACAATCAACGGCAAATTGGAAAGAGGGTACACCAATGAAACGTCTCACGCTCCTGCTGCTGTCCGCGCTCGTTTCCTTCTCATGGGCGGGCGTTAACAATCTCCGCTGTGAATACCAGCAGAACCCGCTCGGCATCGATATTACCGCGCCGCGCCTGAGCTGGCAGCTCGACTCGACGGCGCGCGGCGAGGTGCAGCAGTCGGCGCAGATCCTGGTGGCCAGCACCAGGGCGAACATCGACGCGAACATCGGCGACCTGTGGAACACCACGGTCAATTCCGGCCAGTCGTTCCAGGTGCCCTATGGCGGCACGGCTCTGCAGTCGGAAATGGCCTGCTTCTGGAAGGTCCGGGTGACGGGCCTGCAGGGCAGTTACGGCTGGAGCCAGACGGCGCTGTGGTCCATGGGACTCCTGACGGCGGCGAACTGGAGCGGGGCGAAATGGATCGGCGACGATGCGCCGAACAACATCCCGAGCCCGCTTCTGCGGAAATCCTTCACGCTCAGCAAAACGGTACGCCGCGCGATGGTCTATGCCACGGCGCAGGGTGCGTACGAACTGCGGCTCAACGGCAGCCGGGTGGGGGACCAGATTCTCGCGCCGGGATGGACCGATTACCGGAAACGCGTCCTGTACCAGACCTATGACGTGACTGCCGCGCTCGCAAGCGGCGAAAACGTGATCGGCGCCATGATCGGCGACGGCTGGTACAACGCAAAAATGCAGGGCTGGCCGAGCCGGGCGGCCAACGGCTCGAACGGAAGAAAACTCCTCCTCAAGCTGGCGATCGAGTTCACCGACAACACGACGATGACAGTTATTTCGGACGAGACCTGGAAACTTTACACCGACGGTCCGGTGCGGTACGCCGATATTTACAACGGCGAGACGATCGATTCGCGCAAACTCTATCTCGCGGCGGGCGGGCTGTCGCTCGAAACGCTCGACAATACCGATGGTGCGATCACCTTTACGGCCGGGTGGACCAACATCAACAGCAATCTCGGCCCCAACTGGTACAACGGCACCGCACGGTCGTGCAACACCGCGAATGACTATTGTCAATATACCAACGCCAACTGCACGCAGCTCTGGTATTACGCGACCAAGGCCCCTGACGAAGGGCAGGCCGACGTGTACATCGACAACGTCTTCAAGCAGACCATCGACCTCTACGCTGCGGCGCGAACGGCATCGACCATGCTGTACAATTCGGGCACGCTTGCACAGGGCTCCCACACGATAAGGGTGGTGGTGAAGCACACGAAAAACGCGGCCGCGACCGATTACTGGGTGGAATGCGACAGGATCGACGTGATGGCGCAGCAGTCGAGCGTCGACATCAGGAACTGGGACTCGCCCGGTTTTGCGGACGGCTCCTGGGCCGCGCCTAAGGTGTATACGGTGAGCGGCCCGGTCATCGGCGCGCAGATGTGCGAGCCTATCCGGGTGGAGTTGGAAATCACGCCGGTGGCAATGACACAGCCGCAGACCGGCGTTTACATTTTCGACATGGGAGAGAACATGGTGGGATGGTGCAAGATAACGCTCTCCGGTCCTGCCGGAACACAGGTACAGCTTCGGCACGGCGAGATGCTCAATACCGATGGAACCCTTTACACCACCAATCTCCGCACCGCTTCACAGACCGATGTCTTTATCCTCAACGGGACCAACAACCAGGTGTTCGAGCCCCATTTCACCTATCACGGGTTCAGGTACGTCGAGCTGACGGGGGTATCGGGAACGCCGACGACCTCGATGATCACGGGCAGGGTGTTCCATTCCGACATGCCGCTTACGGGCACCTTCACCTGTTCGAACACCCTCCTGAATAAAATCTGGCTCAATACGCTGTGGGGGCAGCGCGGCAACCATATGAGCGTTGCAACGGATTGCCCCCAGCGCGACGAACGCATGGGATGGATGGGCGACGCGCAGATATTTTCGCAGACCGCCATTTTCAACATGAACATGGGTGCGTTCTATACCAAATGGATCCAGGACATGCGGGACGACCAGACCACCGCGGGTGCTTTTCAGGAAGTAAGCCCGCAGTTCAACCTCGGCATGGGTGCACCGGCATGGGGCGATGCAGGTGTTATCATCCCCTGGCGGCTATACCAGAACTACAACGACCTTCGCCTTCTGCAGCAGCATTACGCGGCTGTCAAGAAGTGGATCGACATGATCAGGGCGGGTAACACCAACCTCCTCTGGCAGAACAACCGTGGCGGTGATTTCGGCGACTGGCTCGACGGCAGCGCCATCACCGGGGTGGCCGGTTATCCGGCGGGCGGCGCCATTCCCAAGGAGGTGTTCGCCACCGCTTTCTTTTACTATTCCACGACGATCCTCGCGAAGATGGCCGCGCTGCTCGGGAATACCGCCGACGCGACTACCTACACGACGCTTGCGAACAATATCAAGACCGCCTTCAATACCGCATATGTCAATGCGACCACTGCCGTGGTGAACGGCAACAGCCAGTCGGGGTATGCACTCGCGCTCCATTTCGACATGCTCCCCGACAACCTGCGGACCTTGGCCGCGCAGAACATGAACAACGTGATCGTGACCACCTACAACACGCGCATCTCCACCGGGTTCAACACTACCCTTCGGCTCATGATGGAGCTGACCCGCTGGGGCTACAACCCGACCGCGTATGCACTCGCGGAAAGCAGGCGGATGCCGTCGTGGGGCTACAGCATCGACCAGGGAGCCACCACGATATGGGAGCGGTGGGACGGCTGGGTGGCAGGACGGGGTTTCCAGGACCCGGGCATGAATTCGTTCAACCACTATTCGTTCGGCTCAGTGACCGAATGGTTCTACCGCGTGATCCTCGGCATCAACTGGGACGAAGCGCAGCCCGGGTACAAACACTTCTTTGTCAAGCCGCAGCCCGGCGGGACCGTTACGTGGGCCGACGGCACCTACGGCTCCATAGGCGGCCGGATCGCCTCAGCGTGGCGCATCGAGACCGACAGCACCTTTACGGAGAGCGTCACTGTGCCGGGCAACACGACCGCCGACATCAGCATCCCGAAACGCAATTACAGCGTCAACTGGGCGGTTCAGGAGCGCATGGGCATGTGCTGGAGGAGCGGCGCGTACGTGAGCGGCGTGCCGGGTCTCACGGCCGGTCAGGATGACGGCCAGTTCATCACGTTCAAAGCGGGAAGCGGCGATTATGTTTTTCACGCAGGCAGGGTAGACCTCGTGTCAACGGTTCCTTCTGCGACCGGACCAATGATCATGCCGATCGCTGTTGACGCGCTGCGCGGCGCGGTGAGGATCAGATATGCCGTTGCCGGACAGAAAAGCATGTCCGCGCGCGTCGTTATCCGCATATTCGACATGCACGGCCGCTCCATCGCGGAACCGGTGAACGCCCTGCAGAAAGCCGGGAACTATTCGGTGACGTGGAAGACCTTCGCTAACGCTACGGGGTTATACCTCTGCAGCTTCAGGATCGGGAATGAGCGGCAGATGGTGAAACGATGCATGATTATGAAGTGATAGCGATATGAATAACCTGTTTTCCAACCGATGTATTAATTCGGCATTTCCGGGGTGAAATCCCGTGCTTCATCGGCGTCATCGTCGCCCATGAACGGCTGCTGCAGGGGCGGGTTTGACGCGAACTCGTAATAGATGGCCAGAACCTGCTTATTGTGATACATGCCGGTATCGTAGTTGAATTCGACATCGACGACAAAGTTGTCCTCATGGCTGCCCATACCGGTGCCTGCCTTCGGTTTCGATTCCGCGGCGGTACTTGATGCAGCTCCCAGCGGCGCAGACTGTTTTTCCTCCGACCTGAAGGCAAACGGCTGCGGCGGGTTGAGCGCCAGGGCGAGTTC
>CAISVC010000704.1 GCA_903888815.1 uncultured Fibrobacterota bacterium | reverse complement strand
GCAATGGTACGGCCGTAGGAGAAAAAGAGGTACATCACCGCGACAAACACGAAAAGGAGCCAGAAACGGCGGATGGGGAACAGCAGCACGCCGAACTTCCCCCGCCTGATTCCAAATGCCAGCAAACTCGCCAGCACTGCACAAACCACGAGTATCAAAGGCGAGCGTATTATTGTTATTCCGATACTGACTGCCAGCAGTGCACCGCCTGCAATAAGACGCAGCCCGGCATTCCCTACCCTTTTTGCCTTGAAATCAGCTGTTGCGGACGGTTCTTTTGACAAAATCGGTAACAGAGCATGGGCGAAAAAACCCGTCAATGCGCCAAACACCAATGATGCAAGAAGCATGAATGGAACCTGATACCAGATTACGTCTGTTGCAGCAATCAGCACGTAGACACCGCAAAGCTGTCCGGTATTGTGGAGCGCCGCACCCGCGATGCCGAGTCCGACAAGGCCGAGCCATCCCCGCTTACCGAAGAGCAGCCAGAGCGCGCCCATTCCGGCCGCCGCAACGAGTCCGCCGCTCATGCTTAACGCAAATGACACAAGGGAAAATCCGAAATAAAAGGAGGTGATCCAGCTCCTGACAATGGAAAACAGCAGCGCATCCGCAGCGCCCCACCGGAGTATCCAGATGATGGTTACTATATTGGCAAGCCCCGGTTTGAGCCAGGGAAGAACAGGAATCCGCGGCAGCAGATATTCAAGGGCATTGATGCCTATTGCCAGGAGCAGCAGCGCGCACTTGGCCGCGATATCCGGCCCGAGCGCACCATTATCTGGCAACTGCATCGATTGAATCTGCCGCATGGGTCGACTGTATTTCGATAATGACATGGTTGGGCGCGCAGATTATCTGCTGACTGGAGCAATGGATACGGCCGGTGTGCACACAGACCTGGTTCCTGCAGGTAGCCTTGACAACAGAGGTTCCGTTTGTATCGATCCGTATGTCGAGCGGACCCTCTGCGCCCTGTATACGGAACGCAACCACCCGGTCAAGGGGGTACCGCGCGACCACATTGTTGTCGCAGCGGACGACAACGGTCGCAGGACCGTTCACCTGCATTACCGGAATAAAAGCGATTGCTGAAGCTGCTGCGGCTATGATGATCAGCGTGTCAATAATACCGAAGCGGCGAACTTTTACTGGTGCCGGCCGAGGTGTCTGATTCATACTTTCAATCCATTAATGGCGTTGAAACTTTTATATTAATATAGTTTCCTGTGTTGTGAGGACTTTGTTAATGAAAAACAAATCGTCTGCTCTTACTGTTAATACAATCGCCATATGTACATTATTTCTCTGGTGTCAGAAAGTTTCCCTTCATCACGCTCAAAAGCAATTTTTCAGGATGTCGACCGTGGTGGAAGCAACCGTGGTCACCGATCAGCCGGATGCGGCACTGATCCCACTCTGGAATTCCATTGACTCGCTGCTCGAATTCTGGGACGAACACTATTCCCAGACCAACATGCGTTCCGATGTGCACCGCCTCAATACCCGCATTTCACCGGCAGTGTTAATACCGCGGCAGCTCGGCCGTATGATGGCGGACGCCATGGCCTGGGGCGACACCACGCATGGCATGTTCGACCTTACCATCCTCCCGGTCAAGGAACTCTGGGGACTCGGCGAAGGCGACACCGTGCACCGCCGAAGGCCTTCGGCTGAGGCACTCACCGACGCGGTGCAGAAAATTGACTACCGAAAAGTCAGGATCAGCCCCGGCCGCGACACGGCGTATTTCAGCAATCCTGCAGTGACGGTCGACGCCGGGGGCTTTGCAAAAGGGTATGCACTTATCGAAACCGGAAAGCTGTTAGATTCACGAGGTTTCCGCAATTACCTCGTCGCGTCCGGCGATGTTGTCGGCAGGGGCAGACGTTGCAACGGAAAACCATGGCGTATCGGCATCCAGCATCCCCGCGCCAACAGGCTATTAGCAATAGTCCCGTTCGATACGGGCGCGGTATTCACCTCAGGCGACTACGAAAACTTCTGGATGGACGGCAACCG
>CAISVC010000703.1 GCA_903888815.1 uncultured Fibrobacterota bacterium | reverse complement strand
GCCGGCTGAATTGCAGCGGTTTTCCCTGGCTGCCGTTCCTGTTACCGATAACCATCCTGATCTGGAATATACCTTTGCAAAATATGATATGCTGAAAAACAGGCAGGAATGGCTGGTTATTTGGAACGCTGATTCCATAAGAAAAAATCTCGCTCCGTTGAAGTATTACCTTCCGCCTATGTCTCGCGCTGAAGTCGAAAAAATAGAAAAAATCCGGTCGCGCTATATTGCACAATTGTATGCCGATGTTTATCTGAGGCTTGCAACAGGAAAGGCGGTCACAGGTCTTGAAGAATCAATCGCGCTTTGTAAAAAAGCTCTGGACTATAATCCGGAGTATGGTTTAGCATATTACAAACTGGGTGATAATTATTTTGAACAGGGAAATCAGCGGGAGGCAATAGGTGCTTATGAGAAGGCGGTATATTATATGCCGATGGTGATTGATATATGGCAAAAACTCATAACAGCATATAAAGCTGCCGGACGCTTGGAAGAAGCTGAACGGACATTGCAACGAGCGATGGATGTTCAACAGAAATACTCCTCATCAATCTACAACAAGTAGCTCAACTGCCTCTCTGGTTCGTTTTCCAGACGTTCTGTATTAATTCCATGCCGGAATCTGCATACAAAATCACAATTTTAAAAACGATAGAGCATTAGGAAGCATTATAAATTAATATGTTATGTATTATTTGGTAAAATATGCAATATTTATAGAACAAAAACTGTGGCGCATTGGTAAAAAAGCTTCTATATTATATTATGTAATTAGAATCGGAGATGTTTATCAATAATTAAAGAGGAGCGGAGCGATGACTCAGATGAGGATTTTGAGAGCAATAATTTTACTGGCTGTATTCGGTATTGCCGGATCGGTTGAGGCAGCCTGGAACACTCCGGAGAACGGTAACCCGGTTGTGCCGGGATACTTTGCCGATCCTTCGATAGTCTACGACAGCATCACAAGGGCTTTTCACATCTACTCGACAACCGACGGCTTATGGATAAGCTACAGTTCAGAACCGCAGGTCTGGTCTTCGTCCGATTTTGTCCATTGGAAATGTCAGCCCATGGTGCTGCCTGCGTCATGGACCACCTCTCCGCTCTGGGCGCCTTCGGTCATCAGGCACCCGACAAACGGCCGGTATTACCTGATGTATGCGATCGGCAACGGCACCTATATCGCCTATTCCACCTCTCCGCTCGGTCCATGGACTAATGCGGCTTCAGGAAACACGGCGCTCTATACATCGGGACAGATGTGGGGATCCAATGACTGGTTCGACGCACAGTTCTTTGTCGACACCAACACCGTATACATGACCTTCGGCGGCGGTGGCGGCTGCGGTATCGCGAAACTCTCCTTTGCAGCGAATTATCTGGTTACCATTGACAATACCGATGCGAGAATGACCGACGGCACCACCCATAAATTCAAACGGCTCACCGGCCTTACCAATTATCTTGAAGGTTCCTGCATGTTTAAAAACAATGGGAGATATTTCATCACCTACTCCAACAGCGCCTGTCAGAACTATAATGTGCAATACGCTGTTGCCGCATCGCCGGTCGGCCCCTTTACATATATTAACCGGATCATTGTACAGCGAAATAACGCCACCAATATTCTGGGGCCGGGGCATAACTCCATTTTACAATATGGAAATAACTGGTACATTTGTTACCACCGGCAGCATTATCAGTACGTAGATGTGAAGCGCCAGACCTGCATCAATCAGATCACCTTCAGCGGGGACAACATCAGCACCGGGGTCCAGACGCAGGAGGGCGTGTGGGCAGGAACCGGTTCGCTCGAAACGCTGGTTGCCGCCGGCCGTGCGGCCATGGAAACCGATCTCGCTTTCGGTAAAACGGTACTCGCATCAAGCGAGAGCAATTATAAAGGTGGTACGGGTAATGGAGAAAATTTTGCTGCAATCACCGGCTTCTATAAAGGTTCATATGCTGTTGACCGGAATAACGGGACCCGCTGGGCGCCGACCACGCTTCCCGGAAACCTTATCGTCGATCTTGGCGCAAATTATTCGGTTGGCAGGTGCGAATCGACCTTTGAATATGTGATGCGCTGGTACCGGTACAGGATCGAATATCTGGCAGCATCCGAGGCCGCAAATATCACGGCTGCCCAGAGCTCGACCGCATGGCATATGCATGCGGACAGGTCAGCGAATACGGAAAATGTGTCACCGATAACCGATACCGGCAGAGTAACAGCGCGATACATGAGAATTACGGTGTTGTCTGCAAATCTTCCGACAGCGGTGAACCAAATCAATACTATTATTCAGACCGACTATGCCGACCGTGTCAGCATTGTCGAGTTCAAGGCATTTCAGAATGCGACATCGCAGATTCTGAACCGGAATGGGCAGCGCCGCGGCGTTGCTCCCCGCACCTGCATACTGGAAAAAGCGGGAAGAGTCAATCTGAACATCGTTGATATCTCCGGCCGTACCGTGTACCGGCAGGAGACTATGGCACCGGCCGGGGAATTCATATGGAATACAGCAAGGGTGCCTCTTGCTCCCGGCGCCTATTTCGGTGTGCTTACATTACCCGACGGCAAAAAGGGTAATGCAGTACGATTTGTTAAATAGGGGAGCGGGCACCGTTTGTTGTTAAGGTAAGGAAAGGCTTCAATTATTATAATTTATTACTATATGAGAACGGGACTCGTAGTACCTGCCGCAGTAATAGCAGCACTGATAAGCACAGCATTTCCTGCAATGGCCTCCAAAGGATCTGACCGTGTCGTGATCAATTTTAATCCCGGCTGGCTGTTTGCGCCGAAAGATATCGCACAGGGCCAATCTGTCGGATTGAACGAATCATCATTCAAGCCTGTCTGCCTTCCGCATGCGAATAAAATTGTTGCACATTCCAATTTTGACACCTCGTCATTTGCGCTGATCGCCTGGTACCGCAGACATTTTACTCCTCCTATGGAATATGCGGGGAGGCGATTTGTTATAGAGTTCCAGGGCGTGTCCAATGTGGCAGAAGTGTATGTGAACGGGCAGAGAGCGGGTGAGCATAAAGGCGCATATACGCCATTTACTTTTGATATCACGGAAAAAGTAAAAATCGGCAGCGATAATATTATCGCGGTACGGGTCGATTCGAGACAACGCAAAGATGTCCCGCCCGAAGGGGTCAATGTCGATTACATGATTTTCGGCGGGATCGTACGCGACGCAGCCTTGATCGTCGTCAATCCGCTCCATGTGGACTGGGTATATGTGTCAAGGGATTCGGCCAACCCTGATCGCGTCAGCGTCAGGACCAGAGTAATCAATAACAGTACCGTACAAAAAAGCTGTACCGTTACTACCGCTATCGTTGATTCGTCTAATACAGTTGTCGCAACAGGGAATGCCTGCGGAACAGTATCGGCAGCTTCCAGTTATGAATTCACGTATGTCACAAGCCCGATAACAATTCCCTGGTTATGGCATCCCGATCATCCTTATTTGTATACGGCACGTACCGGGCTACAGGACAGTTCCATGTGTGTGGATGAGCATTTGCAGAAGTTCGGGATGCGTTCCGTTGCATTCAGTAAAACCGACGGCACGTTTTCCATCAACGACCGCCAGATGAAGCTCAGGGGGCTGAACCGTCACGAGACCTATCCTTTTATCGGCAGGGCAGCGGCCGGCAGGCTGCAGAGAAAAGATGCGGATATCATCAAATACGATTTCGGATGCAACATCGTACGCTGTTCGCATTATCCGCAGAGCCCCGCATTTCTCGACCGCTGCGACGAAATAGGGCTGCTCGTGCTCGAAGAGATGCCCGGATGGTTGTTTGTGAGCGGTAATATCGCCTGGCAGGCTATCGCCCTGAAAAATGTCGAAGAGATGATTATGCGGGACCGCAACCATCCGTCAATCGTCAGCTTCGGCGTACGGATAAATGAATCGGCGGATTTCCACGACCTGTATGTCAGGACTAACCAGCTGGCTAGGACGCTTGATCCCCACCGGCCTACGCATGGCGTGCGTGTTCTGGGCCGCGGTTCCATGCGTGAATTTCTGGAAGATGTGTGGGCCTATAATTTTTCGGTTCCAGCGGGAACACCCCGCCCGCTGCCCTGGATAACGGCAGAAAGCGTGGGGCATAGATTCGCAACGCATTCATGGGACGATGAGCAGCGGTTGATCGATCAGATGCTTGCTCATGCGGCAGTCCACGATTCCGCCGCGGCGAATCCGAAGATCGCAGGTCTTTTGGGATGGTGCGCGTTCGATTACAATTCGCCCTACCGGTATGCGGAGAAAAAGGTCTGCTATCACGGGGTCGCGGATATTTTCCGGATACCCAAACACGCGGCGTACTTTTATAAGTCACAGGCCGATCCAATAGTGTACGGCCCCATGGTGTACATCGCGCATTACTGGAAAAAGGCCCTGACCCCGAACAATGTCTGGGTGGCAAGCAATTGCGAAAAAGTGGAGCTGTTTGTCAACGATAGTTCAAAGGGGAAATATTCACCGAATCGCTTCTTATCGCTTCGGCACCCGCTGTTTGTCTGGGATTCTGTGCCATTCGAAGCCGGGGAACTCAAGGCCATAGGCTATATCGGCGATAAAGCAGCGGCAACATTCGTCCGCAGGACACCCGGAGTTCCGGTTCGTCTGATAATAGCTCCTGATGATACTGTCCTCGAACAGGGCGGTGATATGACGCGGGTTGTCGTAACTGCCGTAGACTCGTTCGGGCAGGTGGTTCCCCAGACGAATGACATTGTTTCAATTTCTGTAAACGGCGCAGGCGATTTTTTAGGCGAAAGTCCGATCGCTCTGGAAGACGGGAAAACCGCATTTTTCGTGAAAACCCGTGCAGGCCAGACCGGCGCCATAACCTGCCGCGCTTGCTGCAAAAAAATGACAGAAACAAACACTCGTGTTTCGGTACGTTTTTCTTTTTAAAAGAGCAGCTGAAAAATATATCCGCGTTGCATGGTGCCGGTTCGCTTAATTAATCTTTCATCCTGTATTATTTAAAGATATATCAAAAAGTGCAAATTGATTAATTAATAGTGGATATATGGTTCATACAGATTTACTATGTTAATAAAGGATTGCTATACGATAACCACAGGGAAGCATAATTACTTGATGATGGGATTTAAATCATTACCACAAAAAGGGGGATTTTTTATGAAGTACAAACAAGTTCTCGGAAGTGTCGTGAAGTTGGTCGTCGCGGGCGCGCTGTGCGGCGCGTTCAGCGTATCCGGTCAGACCCTGGGCCTGAATCTCGGCTCGGCTACGACTACCATCGAAAAAGCCCTGTACGGATGTTTGATGGAAAACTACGGCAGGTGCATCTACAATGGAGTTTTTGTAGGGACCGGCTCGTCCATTCCCAATACCAACGGAATGCGTAACGATGTCATTGCCGGCTTCCAAGAGGCAGGGGTCGGCTGCATCGAATTTCCGGGAGGCTGTTTCGCCGACCAGTACCACTGGCAAGACGGTACCGCATCGCCGCAGTCCTCCAGACCGGGCGGCGAGATGACCAACGGCCTTGGCACGCCCGAATACTTCAAGCTCTGTTCGCTGTCGGTCGCCCTGTCATATCCCACGGCCAACATTCAGAGCGGCACTTCCGCCGAAATGAACGCTTGGTTGACCTATATTCAAGCCCGTCCCACCTGGTTGAGCATTCTCAAATTCTGGAAGATCGGGAACGAGGAGTGGTCCCCGTGCGGCAGTATGACGCAGGCGTCCTATCAGACGAAATTTGATCAGTGGTATACTGCGGAGCCGTCCTGGGCAACGAGCAGCGTGATGCATATCATGGACGGAGGTTCGGGCGGTGGATGGGTCAACGCTGATGCTACCTATGCCGCGGGAAAGAGCGGCCCGATGGGAATATCATACCATTATTATGCGGTTACCAACTGGAGCGCAAAAGGCCCCTCATCGGGTTTTACCGTGGCCCAGTATTATGCGCAGCTGCAGCGGGCCTGGGCTATCGATGGCAGTATCAACGGATTTTCCATACCCAGTTCCGTCGCGCTCTGCGTTGATGAGTGGGGAGCATGGTACGACGACGCCGGACATGGGACTTCGTTCAACTGGAGCACGGTACGGGACGCCGTGATCGCCGGAATGAACCTTAACATTTTCAACAACCGCTGCGCGCGGGTGAAAATGGCGCTGGTGGCACAGCCGGTGAACGTCATCCAGGCGCTCATGCTTACCAATAGTGCTGAGGGGGGGACCGTGATGAGGAAGACGCCGGTCTTCTGGGTCTTTAAAATGTACAAACCCCACCATAACGCAAAGATGGTGCCGGTGACATGGACTAACAACCCTACTAACCAGAGCATCCCGCAGCTTAATGCGTCGGCTTCAGTGGACGCCAGCAATGTCCTGCATATAAGTGTTGTCAATACTCACGACGCCAACAGCCAGAGCCTTACGATAAACCTGAACAACTCGCCCCGCACCTACACGACAGTGACCGGACAGATGGTGAACGGCGCGTCAATCACCAGCGGCATAACCAGCTTTACCGCCACGGACACTGCCAGTCTCCAGACGTTTACCAATTTCTCGCTTGCCGGAACGACGATCACCACCACGCTTCCGGCGCACAGCGTCGTCATGCTGACGGTTTCGCCGCAGGTCGGCGTCCATGCACCGGACGTAATCCGGTCCGCGGGCGACTTCTCTATAAAAACCGCGGCCGGAGGCAGAATCGTCGTGAGTTATCCGGCAGCGCGCAGAATGCCGGTACGCCTTTCGCTGTACGATATTGACGGGCGAACAATCGTTGATACTTATAACGGCGCCATTGAGGCCGGCCAGAAAAGTCTTGTCTGGCAGCCGAAAAGCTGCGACATGGGGAAAAACGTCTATATCGTGAAGCTGGAGGCCGGAGAGGTAACAAAATCCGAGCGATTGATCATAACGAGGTAAACGGATATTTAAAATCCAGGAATTTCGGTTTATTTTATGTTATAATATAAGCAAAATATTCACCATTAATAGGAGCCGGCATAATGAAGCTTTGTAAAAATGCAGCAATGTTGTTCGTGGTTTTGTCTTCCTGGTCTGCTTTTGGTACAGAGGACCCTTTATGGATGTTTGCCGATTCCGGCAATCTCTGGTATACCAGCTTTGTTTTTTATGACACTGCAAGAGACATAAACTTTAATCGTACGTATGCAACCGATACCGGTAACTCGTACAATGGGTCGTATTATATCAATTTCAATTATCAATTTACCACTGATTCCATTTTTGTCAAGGACCCTTTTGATACAAATACCATACTGTATCGCGACTGGCGTCCAGGCTATGCGGGCTTTAAAACCGCCTGGGACTACGGTATTACAGGATATCCCCTGGCACGGTATAAATATCTCATAATGGCGCATAAGGGGCCGCTTTCGACCCACAAAGTGACGGTCAGGTTCTGGTATAACAGCGGCAAATGCGGTGACCCCTCATTCGTTGAAACAATTGGGTCGTTTGCGGCTTCAGACACCTGGAAAGTCGACACGATAATTATTCCGGAGAGCGTTCAAAATAAACCGGACAGTGCCAGGAATAATAATAAATATTATGAGATGGTGGTACTCATCAATAATGCCGATCCGCTTGATACGAACCAGTCAAGCCCTCCGGGGTGTTTGAAAATTGATAATATCAGGCTCGCCGGATGCAATCCTATTGATTCATCACCGGTGTCGCAGAAGGTTACTGAAGGAGAAGCGGTGACTTTAAGGGTCGCGACATCACGCGCAGACTCAGCAGCCGCGGTGACCTATCAATGGAAGAAGGACGGGGTTGCTATCGCCGGAGGAAACGATTCGGTTTACAGCCTGGGTTCCGTAAAAACCGCGGATGCCGGAGTGTATACGGTCGCGGTGACTGTCTCGAGCACCAACCTGAGTTTCACCTCGCAAAGCGCAACACTGACGGTGGATGCTAAAGAAAAAACGGGCTGCGGATGCGGGTCGGGAACCGGCATGGCACTTATTCCGCCTCTGTTTTTCAAGGCGATGGCACACAGGAAACGGAAAAAGAAAAGCCCTCAAACTTGATACTGTTTTGGAAATTTACTTCCGCTTAATCAAACAAAGGAGAGCCATGCAAAAGGTGTCCAAGGTGTCGATTGTCTGCGTTGCGATATTCATAGCTTGTGGAATAAGCTATGGAGAGAATGCCACGCCTACGCTTGTGCCGACCGGGTTTGTCGCGTTGAGAGAGGGCCAGGTTGTCAAGGGAGAAAATGAATCCAGTATTACGACGCAAGCCACTTGGGACCATGTCTGGATCCAGGAAATGGACGTCGGTCTCAATGTGCTGGCGAAGTTCAATAATCTGCCGCTCACCGGAAACCTGGGAATGGAACTAAAGGTATGCAATGACAACGTAGTGTATTCGTCGGATCTCGGACAGTCCCGGCGGCTGAATTTTTATCCCTATCTTTCGCGGGCCGATCTGATCTATACGATGGGTGATAAAGAAAACCCCTGTCTGGCTATTGATGCGGGTTACTTCCCGTTCAAGTATAACAGCGAAGTCAGGAACCTTGGCGAGTACCTCTTCAGGAGCGGTACCTACCCGCAGTATCTTATTACAAATTTCGATTTTCCCATGACGCGGCTCTTGGGGCTGCACGTAAGCGGGTCTTTGGGGAGGTGCGTTAATTGGGACGTTCTGGCGACGACCAATACCGAGTGGACGGCAATCGGCGACCTTAACCTCTCGGGCCTGCTCTCCTGGAAGCCCTCACCCCTGTTTGAGTTTGGGCTGGGAGCAAGCTGGTGCAGTATTTTATCTGTAAACTGGGACAATACCACTCCGATAAATGAAGGAAATGTATACGTTTTCGACAGCATGCGCTATTATTATACGTTTGCCGGGCAGAAAGTCATGGCAAGGTTCACCCTCGATCTCCAGCAACTATTTCCGGGGAACGACCTCTTTGGAAAGCAGGACTTGAAGCTGTATTCCGAAGCGGCTATTCTTGGGCTTGTCAATTACCCCGTGAGTTTTGACGGCTATACGCGGTACGATACCCTTTGGCAACGCATACCGGTCATGGCGGGGCTTAATGTCCCCACATTTAAGTTATTGGATTTCTTAAGCGTCGAGGTAGAATGGTTCGGCAACCCGTATCCGAACAACCTGAACACGATCATGTTCGACAATCAGCCAGTCGCTCTTTCGAGCTATGGGAATGAGAAGGACTCCTTGTACCTCAATAATCACGGCGACGACTGGAAGTGGAGCGTCTACGGCAAGAAAACATTCGCCGACCATTTTAACGTCATATTCCAGGCCGCACGGGACCATATGCGTTGGTACCGGTTGGATTATACGAAAGAGGACGGAAAGGAAGCGCTCCGCAAGAACAATGAGTGGTATTATACTTTTAAACTCGGATATACTTTCTAGAAAAAGAGGGCATTCATAATGAAATATCTGAAAGTTTTAATGTTCGCTCTGGCCCTGTCCTTTGCCGCATCGGCGGATGTCGTGGATACGAACAGCCAGCACTTTTACCAGTTTACCTATTTTATAAACATAGAACAAGAGAGAGGCGCCCGTATAGCCATAAGTTCGGATGGAGTAAACTGGCAGAAGATTAACAATGAGCTGCCAATTTTTACGCCTATAATCAGTTATGAGCATCTGGGGAGGGACCCGTATACCTTATTCGATGCGCGCACCGGAGTTTTTCACATTGTCTGGACATCGGGCTGGACCCAACAGAGCATAGGTTATGCGGCGGTAAAAGACCAAAGAGACTGGAACAAGAATACTTGTGTCCAGAAAGCGCTTCCGGTGGGTGCGAAAATCCCCAACTGTGCCTGCTGCTGGGCGCCGCAGATATTTTTCGACGCCGTTAAGGACAGTTTTATGATTTACTGGTCAACCGAAAGAGGGACCAACGGCAAG
>CAISVC010000702.1 GCA_903888815.1 uncultured Fibrobacterota bacterium | reverse complement strand
CTTGAAATTATGCAAAAAAGGGCATTTTCAGGGGTTAATAGCCTGCGGGAAATGTGTTTTTCCAAAAAGAACTGCTTCTCGGTTCAAAAAGTAGTATTTTTATGACACGACAAAAACACCAAAGGAAATCCTTATGAAATCGTACAAACTTAACGCCGTCATCGAAAAAGACGAACATGGCTACTACGCATTCTGCCCGGAACTTGATGGGTGCTGCACACAGGGCCGGACGCTTGATGAAACCATGAAAAACATCCGCGAAGCCATCAGCCTCTACCTTGAAACGCTTTCCCCGAAAGAAAGAGTTGCGCTTACCCACCGCGAGCTCATCACGTCAAGCCTTGAGGTGTGCGTTGCCTAAACTTCCGAGGCTGACCGCTTCCGAAGCGGAAAAACTTCTGCTCAAGGCAGGTTTTAAACTTATCCGCAGCAAGGGCAGCCACCGGATATATTTCAAGAACAACGTCCGCATGGTTATCCCCTTTCATGCCGGACAAATTCTGCACCCCAAGATCGTCAAACAACTCGAACAGGCGATTGAAAAGGCGGAGTAAGCGCTTCGCTTTCCGGCACAGTGGTCATAAAACAAAAAAGCCCTGAAAGCTGCGTTTTTTGCAGAAATCAGGGCTCTTTGTATGGCGGGCTGGACGAGGCTCGAACTCGTGACCTCCGGCTTGACAGGCCGGCGTTCTAACCAACTGAACTACCAGCCCCGCAAAAATATCATTTGCAAATGGGCGTTGTAGGGATCGAACCTACGACCACCTGCGTGTAAGGCAGGTACTCTATACCAGCTGAGCTAAACGCCCGATTTTTTCTGCTGCTTACCGTCTTTGGGCGGTTCCTTGCTTTTTGCCATGATGGCATAGGGAATGAGTACGCAATAGACGCCGACCAGGACGAGCGGCGCGACTGTTTTTGACAGGGGATTATCGACCGGCCCCTGGCCGAGCAGGATATACCCGATGGTCAGCAGCGCCACACAGATCCCGAAAAGCTTCAGATTTTTGGTGGAAAAAATATCGCCCTGCATTGAAAATCCCCTTAAAAAAGTGGTACTAAATTTAGATCACGACAGGAAACTCTGTCAACATCAAAGTTCCTGTTTCGACCCGGTTTCATCGTCATTTTCGCCGTCTGCAGCAGGGTATTCGATGCGTGAATGAAACATGCCCTGCAGCACCGGCATGAACCCCAGGACGATGCCGTTCAGGTCCCGGAGCGTCAGGCTGCACTGGTCAAGCTGCCCGTCCATGAATTTATCGCGGATGATTTTCTTCACCAGGTCGCGCAGGAGCCTCGGCGAACTGGTTCTCAGGCTGCGCGAAGCTGCTTCGACCGAATCCGCAAGCATGATGATCGCGGTTTCGCGCGTCTGCGGAGCAGGGCCCGGATATCTGAAATCCTGCTCGCGCACCAGCTTGTGCGGGTCGCGCCGCAGCGCCTTCTCGTAGAAATATGACACCGCGCTCGTCCCGTGGTGCTGGGCGATCACTTCCTGGATCACCTTCGGCAGCTTATTCGCGTGCGCCAGCTCGAGCCCTTCTTTTACGTGCGACAGAATAATGAGCGTGCTCATGCTCGGCGTGAGATTCTTGTGCCGGTGCGTGTCGGCCCCTATGGTATTCTCCACGAAATAGTCGGTCTTGGCGATCTTGCCGATATCGTGATAATACGACGCCACGCGCGCTAAAAGCGGATTCGCTCCGATCCGCTGCGCCGCCGATTCGGCCAGATTCCCGACGAGCACGCTGTGGTTGTACGTCCCGGCCGCTTCGATTGACAACCGCTTGAGGATCGGATGGTTCATGTCCGAGAGCTCCACGAGCGTCATGTCCGTGGTGATATCGAAAAACCGCTCAAGAAGGGGCGTCAGCGTCATTGCCAGGAACAGCGACACGCCCACGTTGACGGCGGCAAGTCCGGCGTTCTGGAAAAAAAACGGGAGCGCCGGCCTGAATCCTACCATCTGCCACAGGGCGATGCACAGCATGTAGATGATGAGCACGGGAGGAATGATCTTGAAATATTC
Source organism: uncultured Fibrobacterota bacterium (assembly GCA_903888815.1). Lineage (GTDB taxonomy): Bacteria > Fibrobacterota > Chitinivibrionia > Chitinivibrionales > Chitinispirillaceae > BOG-1184. Next base: position 2,694 of record CAISVC010000702.1, on the reverse strand, counting down.
CCACCGGTAGCGGATGTTACGCGCGGAGAGTCCTGACACAATGCCGCCTGAAAGGGCGAAGAAGAACAGGTACTCGTTGAAGCCGAGGACCGCCCCGAAGAACACACTGATGAAAATGGAGAATATGAAACTTACGCCCTGGCCGAAAAGGATCGCCGTCAGCGTGGCGCCGACCGACGTGGGAATGAAATATTCAGGCACAAGGGCGGGAATTTCGCCCGCTCCTTCAAAGAGCTTCGGCAGGAGGAGCAGGCCGATGCGTATGACAATGAGCTGGAACACAAGGATAACCGCCAGCGCGATGCCGTACCGGGTGTTTTTTACGATCGACGGCTGGTATTTCCTGATATAGAAGGCCACGAAAAGGAGCGCCATGAGGACGAGGAGCAGCCTGCCGGCATTGCCGTACCATATTTTCTTCAGCTCCTGGACGTTTTCTATCTTGTCAACAGCCGCGCGCAGGCTCTTCAGTTTCTGCAGAATGGCCGGCGTCACCTCCTGGTGTTTCCGGACGATTTCGGTCTCCTTGATGACCTTGCCGGTTATGGCGAGCACGCCGGCGGCCGCTTTCTGGCGGCGCGCGTGCGTCTCGGCATTCGCAACCGTAATAGTAGCCTGCAGGTAGGCGGAAAGCATCTCGTAAACGGCGTTCAGCGCATCGGCGTCGAACTGCCGGTCCTGTCTGCAGCGGCTGATGACATAGTCAAAAGCGATCTCGCGCACCGGTATCGTATTCACCTCAACGGCGGACTCCGCTGAATCCTTCCTGAGCGTGACATATTGCTTATCGTACATAAGCGCGTTGGCGAACGTCACGTGGTACTGCTCCTGCAGCTCGCGGAGCCGTTCCCTGGACTGGACGATGAGGAGGGACGAGATGCCTTTTTCAAGAAGCGCATCGCACTGCACAAGAACCTTATCCACAAGATACGGTTTCCTGGCAAGTACCTTGATCGCATTCTCCGAAAGTATCCTGGCAAGGTCATGGTGGATCGCCTTGCCGGCCGAATCGCCCGCATGCCTGCCGCCGAGCGCCATAAGGTTCTTTTTAAGCTCCCGGAGCGCCGTACGCACCTGCCTGGTGCGGTACGGATCGCAATCGAGGACGAGCGGCACCTTATCCATGGCGGCCAGCTGCTCCTCTTCAAGCTGTTCGGGGGATTTCAGAATATCAAAAGTAAATGGAGCGATCACCGTTTCCTTGGCGGCTTCCCCCACCTGCGGAAGGTCAAAGGTCTGCACGGCGGTGGTAAAAGGGAAGAGCAGGATCACTGCGGCGCAGGTGCTGAAGAGCAGAATAACCGGATGGGTAATATACTTCGATACCCTCGGCAGTATCGGCACGCCGAGCAGGTACCTTCTGCTCTGCAGCCAGAGTCTCCTGAAAACCGTTTCCCGTTTATCGGGATGCCCGTTGTCGGTCATGGAAGCAGGGAAAAAAGCGCGTTATTATTTGGTTTTATTCTGAAGATCGTTCCGTTCCTTCTCTTTTTTCTGCAGTTCGTCCTGTTTGTCCTTGAGTTCCTTTTCGAGTTTTATGCGTTCCTGCCTGAGCTCGCCGAGCTTGCGTTCCGCACTTTCAGCCGCGCCGCGCGCATCTTCCAGCTTTGAAATATCCTGGTTGCCCGGCTTTTTTGTGCATCCGGACATTGCACCAAAACCGAGTATCAATATTCCTGTGAGAAAAAAAATTGCGATTCTTCCGTATCTCTGCATCACATCCTCCTGTTTGCCTATCCGCTGTTTTTATCCCCCTGCTTCCCGGCTTTGACCTGCGTTAGACTAACAATAATAGTATCTCCAGCGAAAATAAGTCAAGAAAAACGTAGAGACGCACGGCCGTGCGTCTTTACGTTTCCATGATTTTAATCCCTAATTCACCCAATTGCTGCTGCGATACCCGGTCCGGGCTCCCGTCCATGAGCGATATGCCGGCCGACGTCTTTGGAAACGGAATCGTGTCGCGGATGCTCTCGAGTCCGAGCATGAGCATGACGATCCGGTCAAGGCCGAACGCGATACCGCCATGCGGCGGCGCGCCGTAGGAAAGCGCCCTGAGCAGAAAACCGAACTTGCCTTCCGCCTCCTCGTCGCTTATGCCGAGTAGTTTGAAGATTTTCTGCTGCACCTCGCGGGTATGAATGCGGATGCTGCCGCCGCCGATCTCGAAACCGTTCAGGACAATGTCGTACGCGCGGGCCCGCGCCTTGTAATAGTCAGGGGTTTCCAGAAGCGGAATATCGCTTTCGAGCGGCGAGGTGAACGGATGGTGCACGGACACATACCGCTGCTCTTCATCGCTGTATTCGAAAAGCGGGAAATCCGTGACCCAGAGAAACTTGAATTGGTCCCCGGGCACAAGGTTTTTAATTCTCGCAAGCTCAAGGCGCAGCTGCCCCATTGCCGTAAAGCATATCTTTTCCGGCGCCGCGATCATGAACACCATGTCGCCGGATTTGGCGCCGCATTTTTCTTTGAGACTATCAAGCTCCATCCCGGAGAAAAATTTTTTCGACGGGCCGTCGAATCCCGCATCGGTCAGGCGCAGCCACACGAGGCCTTTGGCCTCGGATTTCGCGATGTGCGCGGTCAGCCCGTCGATCGTTTTCCGCGAAAAATCGCCGCAGGCGGCGCCGGCGATCGCAGCGATCGAGCCCTTGCTCTCGATGATTGAGCGGAACACCTTGAAGCCGG
>CAISVC010000701.1 GCA_903888815.1 uncultured Fibrobacterota bacterium | reverse complement strand
TGCCCAGTATGCACTTGAGCTCGCACTGCTCCTCCTGCGGGCACACCCGGCCGCACACGGCCGGCAGCGCATTGGTTTCCTTAATTGTACGGGCCGAAGCTGCAAAATCGCCTTCCATGATACATTTAATAAACTGCGGGATCTGCACGTTCACCGGGCAGCCGCCGACACAGAGCGGTTTTTTGCACTGCAGGCAGCGTGCCGCTTCGGCCTTCGCCTCGTCCGGACTGTAGCCGTAAGGTACCTCATTAAAATTGGCTGCGCGCTCCTTTGCATCCTGTTCCCGCATGGCAACGCGCGTTTTCGGTTTCTGTCCGGTTTGATTTTCTGCGGTCATATGATCACATCTTCTCCAGCCTGCATTCGTGCTGTTCCCGCGCCACCTGCTCAAACGCCCGGTAGCTGTTAAGCCTTTTTATCATTTCGTCCCAGTCGATCTGCGCCGCGTCGAATTCCGGCCCGTCAACACAGGCGAACTTCGTCCTGCCGCCCACGGTAATGCGGCAGCCGCCGCACATGCCGGTGCCGTCGATCATGATCGGGTTGAGCGAGGCAAATGTTCTGATCCCAGCCCGCACCGTGAGCTGCGAAGTGACCTTCATCATCATGACCGGCCCGATCACGAACGCGGCGTTGAACTTTTCCCCTTTATGTACCAGGTCCTGAAAAACGTTCGATACGAAGCCTTTTGTCCCGAAGGTCCCGTCGTCGGTCGCCACATGAAGCGAATCCGAAACCGCTTCGAACTCTTCCCTGAGAATGAGCAGCTCTTTGCTCCTCGCGCCGATGATTGATGTGATATGGTTGCCGGCATCGCGGAGCCCGCATGTGATCGGGTACAGCGGGGCAACGCCCACGCCGCCGCCGATGCAGATGCACCGGCCGAATTTTTCGATGTGCGTGGGCTTGCCGAGCGGCCCGACAAGGTCTACAATATTGTCCCCTTCGTTAAGCATGGAAAGGAGGATCGTGGTCCTGCCCACTACCTGGAAAATGATCTCGATCCACCCCTGGTCCGCATTGCTGTTCGCTATGGTCAATGGAATGCGCTCGCTGTTCTGCACGGGCCTTAAAATGATGAACTGGCCGGGCTTCCGTTTTTTCGCGATGCGGGGTGCGGCCAGGCGGTAGCGCCAGACCTTGTCCGCGAGCTTCTCTTTTAAAAGAATTTTTGCCATTACGTTTCCTCTAACAATAATTTTCCTTTTGCTAAAGGCGCTTTACATATGATCGTTTGTTTTTGCTAAAGGCTCCCGTTTGGGTGTGGGGTGAGCACCGTTGTTGCAGCGCTGAACTTCAGCGAACCCCCACCCTCAAGCTTCTGTGCGTTGAAATCTAAAAAATCAAAAGGGCGCCTCAAAAATTGGTTATTTATCCTTCGACGGGCTCAGGATGAGCGTAAAATTGGGAAAATTCATCAGGAAAAGCCGCTCATGGGTGAGCCTGCCGTTCTTCGCATAAATTTTTATCCGAATAAGGCCTTTAGGTCGAACCATGAAATGAATTTTTAGAAGTTCCCAAAAGATTTACAGAATATTTTTTTAACTGAACGATGCTTGCGGGTGCGGGTAAAGGGTGCTCAAAGCTGCACTGCCGCTGCCCACCCGCCACCCCGAACAAAGCCTTTAGCTAAAGAAATAATAAATACCGTATATATTAAAATACCCACCCCGCACTCCTGGTGGGTATCTTCTTTGATACCGAAATGGAAAACTTCCGCAACGTCGTCGTTGGGGAAAACATTTATGAGGGCACGCCATGGCGCGCCCCTACGAAAACAGGTACTATTTCAATCCCGCCGCTTTCCGGATCGCGTTCACCATATCGAGCTTTTCCCATGTAAATTCCGGAAGTTCGCGGCCGAAATGGCCGTTGCGGGCCGTTTCACGGTAAATGGGACGCTTGAGCCTGAGCCTGCTGATGATCGCCGCGGGCCGCAGATCAAAGACTTTTTCGATGATTTTGCAGATCCGTTCGTCGGACACCCTGCCGGTGCCGCTCGTGTCAACGTGAATCGAGAGCGGCTTTGCAACGCCGATCGCGTACGAAAGCTGGACCGCACAGTGCGTCGCGAGCCCGGCGGCAACGATGTTCTTCGCCACCCAGCGCGCCGCGTAGGTCGCGCTGCGGTCGACCTTGGACGGGTCCTTGCCTGAAAAGGCGCCGCCGCCGTGCGGCGCGTACCCACCGTACGTGTCGACCACGATCTTCCGGCCCGTGACGCCGGAGTCGCCGTGCGGCCCGCCGATCACGAACCGGCCGGTCGGGTTGATGTGATACACGGTTTTTGCGTCGAGCATTTTTGCCGGAATCACTTTTTTAATCACCTTTTCAATCATGTCTTTTCTGATCTTTGCATAGGCGACATCAGGAGCGTGCTGCGTCGAAAGCACGACCGTGTCGACGCGCACCGGCTTCAGCCCGTTGTACTCCACCGTCACCTGCGACTTGCCGTCGGGCCGCAGGTA
>CAISVC010000700.1 GCA_903888815.1 uncultured Fibrobacterota bacterium | reverse complement strand
TAAAATCATCGAAAATATAGCGGTCTATGACACCATTTACGCCCATGCGCTCGACAGGTATCAAAGAGGTGACGCCGAGATAATCCCACAGTCTGCGGAGAGGCTGCCCCTTGTCGAGAGACCCCATATAATGCACGCCCACAGGACATTCAATGCCAGACCGGATATAGCTCCGCATTAACCCCCCCGGCAGCTGATTTTTTTCCACGACCGTGACCCGGTGGTTAAGTTTCGACAGAATTATACCGGCCGTCAGACCACCGACACCAGAACCGATGATCAGGACGTCTCCATGTACGTGCCTTTCTCGTATCATGGCCTTATCTCCACCGCCGTTATATAATTACCAAATCCCATGACGAGAACACCCTTCCCCCGCAATGGCACCGGGCCTTGATGGCAGATCTTTCCGGGTATTTCACCGGCTTTCACAAACAAGACCGCCAGAACCGCCGCGACGGCCGATGCCGATGCAAATTCACCGACGAACCTGCGATAATCGATAACGGGATGTGGGTATGCCGTGCGAGACAGTAATTCATTTAATTGCCCCTCTCCCTTTTCTCTTTGCGCGGCAGGAATCCCCGCCAGTACGGCTCCGAATTCATCGTTGATTCTTTCCCTTCCACCGAGAGCATTGATGAGTTCCGTGATGCATTTCCCGTTGTTTCCAGTATAAGAGAAAAAAGAAGGATATATTTGCAAGGGGGATGACGCCGTCGCCGGCATGAGGCAGAGAGCGCCGCCTCCGTCTGCTGGGACTTTTGACTGCGCCACGGAGACATCAAACAGCGGAGATAATTTCTCGTGAAATTCGTCCGCACCGATTACGAGCAGAGGGTCATCGCTGTTTCGGTTCAGAAGGCTCGCACTTAGCAGTGCTTGCTCGAAGGAACAATCGCCGCCTGTCATGGTCACATTCGGCCCGGTGGCCTTTAAGTGGATCGCGACATGACCTGCGGCCGCGTTGTGCACGGAGCCGACAAAATCCGTCGGGCTGGTAAACCGCTCATCCGATGCAAAGAGTTTTGTCAAGAAATCATGGGTTTCAGAAAGCCCGCCCCAACCCGTTCCGAAAAAAACCGAGGCCGGTGGTTTCATTATTGTTGTATCTCCACAGGCAGAAATCGCTAGCGACAGTACCATGCGGCAAAGACGCTTCATACGGCGCACGTATTTCTCGGAGAGGAACCTCTGGATTTCGGCAGATGGGACGATTCCTCCGGCTCCTTCACCACGACTGATGCGTTCCATCGTTTGTCCAGCGTCCCCGGCCACTGTAAAGCAGGAGTTTCCCAATATGGCAAATGCTCTGGGTTTTGCCACGCCAACCGGAGACTTGAAATCTTCTTGACCTCCCGGACGGCCGATAACGAGAGCAGCGTTGTTTCCGCCGAAACCAAAGGCATTTAAAAGAACTGTGTTTATCTTCGCCTCCAAAGGCTCTCTTAACGGAATTAAACGTAAGTCGGGATCGGGATCATGAAAACCGGTATTTGCGGGTATGATGCCATGGGTAATGCTTAATGTGGAAACAACAGCGCCAATCGCCCCTGCTGCTGCCAGAGAATGCCCGACAGCTCCTTTTATAGAAGAGAGCAGCGGCAAAGGCTGGTTTTCAAAAAGGGCATGTACCGCCCGTGCCTCGGCGAGATCGTTATCAATCGTACCCGTTCCGTGGAGATGGACATAATCGATATCGGCCGGTGAAATACCGGCATCGGAAAGAGCTTCTTTCATGGCATACAGCGCCCCAACACCTTCCGGATGAGGCGACGCGGGATGATAGGCGTCGCAAGATAAACCGGCTCCGACCAATTCTGCAAGGGCATCGTGCGGTGGTATTTCCGCAGCGCTCAGAAGCAGCATTGCGGCACCTTCACCAACGGACATACCGTGTCTCCCTTTGTCGAAAGGATGAGCGCCTGTAGCGTCTACAAGCTGAAGAGAATGAAAACCATAGTAGGTCAACTTGCAGAGCGCATCAACGCCTCCTGCAAGAACCCTTTTCATCCTGCCTGACCGCAGCATTTCAAGTGCGATCT
>CAISVC010000699.1 GCA_903888815.1 uncultured Fibrobacterota bacterium | reverse complement strand
GCCAGCTGGTGGGTGAGCACAAGGGCGGGTATACCGGATTTACTTATGATATTACGCCGTATGTCTCGTTCGGAGCGGACAACGTTTGTGCGGTACGTCTGAGCAACCTGTGGGACGCGGCCATTGCGCCGCGCGCCGGTGACGCATGGTTCCATGCCGGGCTTTACCGGGACGTTTCCTTGGTTATTACCGACCAGCTTCATGTCGCGCGGCTGGGTACCTTCGTGACCACGCCGCAGGTTTCGGCTTCGCGCGCAACGGTAAACATCAAGACGGAAGTTGTCAATCAGAGTGCGGCTTCAAAAATATGCATGGTCCTGTCGACCATTTTTGATCAATCGAACAATGCGGTCACGAGTGTCGCAAGCTCGTACACGATTCCTGCGGGGCAGACCTATACTTTTTCGCAGGACACGGCGATAAGCAATCCGACGCTGTGGTCACCTGCCAATCCCTACCGCTACAGACTGCTGACGCAGGTGTATGATAATGGAACAGAGGTGGATAATTATACCACCATGTTCGGCGTCCGCTGGTTTTCTGCAACTGCGGCCAATGGTTTTTCCCTGAATGGACAGAGATTGTATCTGCAGGGATTTAACGTGCACCAGGACCGTGCCGGATGGGCCGATGCAGCTGTCAATTACGATTTCTACCGGGACTTGAAGATGCTGAAAGACGCGGGAACCAACTGCGTGCGGTGTTCTCATTATCCTCATGACATGGCCTTTTACGAAGCATGCGATAAACTCGGCATACTTGTATTCGCCGAGCTGCACTTCTGGGGCCGCGGAGGTTTTTCCGGTGGGGGAGAACTCACGACATGGTATGCAGAAGCGTATCCCACGGTAACTGCGCCGAGGGCAGAATTTGAGGCCAACCTTACGGCGAATTTCATTGATATGATACGCGAAGCCCGTAACCATCCGTCAATATTCGCCTACAGTCTCGGCAATGAGACCGATATGCAGATGCCTGCCGCTGTGGTGACGAATGCAAAAGCATTATGGACAAATCTTAATACGCTTTCGCACCAGCAGGACCCGACACGGCTGACCTCCTGCGGTTGGGTCACTTTCACCTATAACTCGACGCCGCTCATCGTCGACCTTGTCGGGATGAATGGCGGCAACCCGTCGGCACAACAGAGTTTCCCGGTGCTGACATCCGAATACGGCTCCTGCGTTGCGGACAGGCCGGGCAGTTACAGCGGATGCGGAGAACCGACGGCTAACACGTGGCGCTGCGGCGCCCTGCGCTGGCTGGCCTTCCATCACGGGACCCACTGCCAGGGCAACGGCGGCAACTGGGCGCATATGGGCGCCATCGACTATCATCGTCTGCCGCTGCGTCAATATTACTGGATTCGCAATTACTGGCTGGGCACTGCCGCTCCGACATGGCCGGTTGCCGGAACTGCGGCAAAACTGGTCGTCACGGCGGATAAAACGACGATACTGAACGACGGCACCGACGATTGCCAGCTTGTTATTTCCGTCCAGAATGCGGGCAACCAGCTTATTAATAACAACGTAACCGGCACGCTTCAGATCGTCTCAGGGCCGGGGCTGCTTCCAACCGGAACATCGTGGACATTCACTACCCCGGACGGCCAGCAGGCGATTGAGATGCGGTCATACGGCACCGGGACGATTGCGGTCAGTGCGACCTCGGGCACCCTGCAGCCGGGAACGATTCAGATCGTTGCAAATCCGCCGGTTGCCGTGAAACCGTATCCATCAGCAGGGAAGGTTCCGGACATTGAGCAGTTCAAGGTTTCTTTGCAGGTGATAAGCGGAGCTGCCGCCGCAGCGCGCATTTCTTATCACCTGCCGCAAGCCGGCAACTGCAGGCTTTCGATCTGCGATCTCAATGGTCAGACAGTTCGAATTCTGGAAAAAACCACGAAACAGCCGGGAAGCTATTCGGCACTGTGGGATGGAAAAGACAGCCAGGGTCTGCCGGCGGCAAGCGGATGCTATTTGGTAATGCTGCAGGCAAACGGCGTGAACAAAAGTGGCAGGATACAGATAACCAGATAAGAATTTCGGCCGCATTTATCGGCCGACAGCACATTAACGCGTTCCTGTATTTTTACTCAAGCCACGTATGTACAACGCCGGCTGTCTGGCTGTTTCTTTGCTGCAATTGTACACAATACATGCCGCTGGACAGATGATAGTTACCTAAATCCAAAAGGTTGTTCCCGATATTCCCTTTTCCGTGCAAAGTTTTTATCTTTTTCCCGCTGCTGCTGAAAAACGTAATGCAGTATTCTCCTGCGGAAGGCAGATAAACATTGATGGCATGTCTATTCATCTCAGAAAATGAAAGGGTACGTATCCGTTTCGAACTGATTGCAGGACATGCCGACACGACATCAATAACTCCGGGAACCGCGCATGTGGTAATTGATTGGGCAGGGCAAGTTACCGAGAATTGCTTATTGGAAATCGCGGCATCAGGCAGCCTCGAAAGGGTCTGATATTGCGATACGAGGAATCGATAAACCTGTGCGGAACTTCCCATCCGGGTGAATCGTGAAAGATCGCAGGTGTAATTGATGCCTGCAGTTCCGCCGTTTCGTATGATAATGATTAGATTGCCGGTACGCGGAACGAGCGCGGCAATCGTATTCGAATCATTGCTTTCAATAATCTGCGATCCCGGCCTGATGAACCTGCTGAAGGCGGCCTGCATGCAATACCTTTTTGCCGGCATGAGCGCCAGCGAATTCCGGTCTACCTGAAATGTGCCCCAGTTTCCGCTGCCGTATGATTGCCAATCTATCCACGCAGATGCCTTCAATAACCGTATATCTTCTATGATGTATTGCGACATCAGCATGGTGATGTCCTGTCCGCCGGTCCCTGCCAGAGGCCCGGTTTCGGACTGCCACAATATTTTTCTCCTGGATGCCGCAACCGCAGCCAGATTGGCGAAATTGGCAGGGCTCCTCCCATAGTAGGTATGCGTGTTGATTTGTGACATATAAGAAAAGGCGCTGTCATCATAGACCGCAAGCCCGTTTACCGCCTGGTCTACGGCATTTTCATCCGCTGCGCTTACTTTGCATGTTGAAAAAAGCCCCTTGAGCGTCAGACTTTTCCCGAGTTCCCTGACCATCCGGGGCTGCTCGGCTCTGAATCCGCACCCCTCCTGATTGTTATTTATAGTCCACCAGCCCGCACTCGGCTCGTTGAACGGTTCGATGGTTCGGAAGGTGATGCCCCAGCTGTCTCTGAAGTGTTTGACGACTTCCGAAAGATAGTCCGCGAAATCGTCAAAATAATTTGTCTTTAAATTATCCGCTCCGCTAACATTCCCTGCGGCGCATCCGCTGATGGTCATCCACCACGGTGGAGAATTCGAAAATGCTTCCCAAATGATTTCCTGTTTTTTTTCAGCGCCTTTTGCCGCCAATGCCGCAACGATATTCCGCTGGTTCTGGTCTGCGGTCCAGTCGTAGGCGCCGGTCTCGGAAGGTTTATATCCCGGTACTGCTCCTCCGGTCCGCATGTGATTGTGTCCCGGCTGATCGCCTCCGCCGATGTTATACCTGAAAATGTTATATCCCAACCCTGAATCCGGATCCATCAGGACGTCGGCAATCCTGTCGCGGTATGCTGCGCTGCCTGAGCCCTCGGTGTTTGCCCACCAGCAGAGTGAGGTGCCCCAGCCTTCAAAAAACTGACAGGTATTGGCGGGATCTATGGTGATTCTCGTCTGACTGTCTGCAGGCACATTGATAGCGAGCAGAAAGCAACCTGCCAAAAACGCACGAAGGATATTTTTCTTCATTGTTTCCCTCCGCACCGGTCTTAATCCCCGAACAATTATAAATATAATCGCAAAAACGTGAATAGGTGACTTTTATTGAATAAATGTTCTCATTTTGAGAACAATAGCACGGATCGGTATCTGCATTGCGGTTACGCTGCCGCTCGATTTTTTTATCGGCATGCCTTTCCCGTCCGGGCTTAAGGCGGCTGCAGGTACTCCTTGCATTATTTCCAGCCCTAACCCATTTTTTATAATTCTTATTTTCGCCTTGCAAGCCCGGGTGGTGGAACTGGTAGACACTAGGGACTTAAAATCCCTTGCCGTAAATATGGCGTGCCGGTTCAATTCCGGCCCCGGGCATTCTGCTATTATGAGGATTAAATAACTGGGGGAGTTAGGGGGGTGTCGAGCGAACATAGGGGACCGCCGCCTAAAGGCCTTGTAAGGATAACTGTGTTATGCTTAGAACGGCAGGCGTGAGCAAGGCAGCTCCCTAACTCCCCCGTTAAACCCAAATTATGCATTAGTTCATCGCGCATAACTGCAATCTCGCGGGCATAAAGGCTTTCAGGCTTCTTGGCCATACCCCAGTGGGTATGC
>CAISVC010000698.1 GCA_903888815.1 uncultured Fibrobacterota bacterium | reverse complement strand
GATAATTCTTGTGCAAGATGCTTTATAATTACCTAATTTTTTTAAGACATAAACGGGAGGGTACAATGGAAAAAGCGTTACGCTCAAAGGCGCATCGGTCATTTATGCGAATCGTCGTAACGAGCGGTATCGCGCTTTGTGTCATGAGCCAGTCGAGCATGGCGCAACCGGCCTCATGGGCTGTCGACGGCACTACGGGCGCACCGCTCGGCGGCATCGGCACGGGCGCGGTGAAATTCTGCAGTCATAACGGTACGTTCGCCGGAACATTTGCGACGCCGGCTCATCAGTACGATTTTTCGGCGCTGGCCAACATGCAGTTCCAGTTTTTTACCGATCGAGGCGGAACAGTGCAGACGAGCCAGAGGCTTTCGGCGGTGATAACGGGCGGCCGGGCCGATGACGATGCGATCTATCCTGTCCAGTATGCGAATTTCGGGACCATTAATGGGGTGGCAGTGCGGTTGACCGCTTTTGCTCCCTACGATCTGGCTAATGTTTCGCGCATGTGCTATCCGTACGCCTTCTTCGAACTCAAGCTGGTCAACACGCTCGCATCAAGCGTTGTCGCGGCCGGCGCGTTGCAGACCCAGACGGGCGCAAACCCTGCCCTGGTGGCGGGTAAAGGCCTGCGCACCGCGGCCGACCGTGCGCTTTATGCGTCGAGCAATAAAACGGGCGCCACGCTGTCGATCGGCAGCGACAACGGATTTTTCACAAACGGCACATGCTCCAACGTTATTTCCGGAACGACGAACCGCGTGGCCGTCAGGGTGACCCTTGCGGCAAACGATTCGGCCACGGTACGCTTTGTGTTTGCGTGGTGCAACGCTGATACTACATTGTACTGGTATAAAAATGCCGGGTCAAACGCCGCTGCATTCGCCGATACCGGGCTCATGTATTTCGATACATTCAAGGCGAAGTCGACGGAATTCGTCACCCGCATGCGCTCGTCAAATATTCCGAGCTGGCTTATTAACGAGACGCAGAATTCGCTGTGCAACCTTACCAATAATTCAATTTATACTAAAGACGGCCGTTATTGTCATACCGAAGGCCAGTGGGATTGCAACGGCACCATGGACCAGATGTGGCATGCGCGGCAGATCAACACCATGGTTGTGCCCGCCATTGCCTGGCAGGAGCTTTCGTACTGGGCGCGGACCCAGAAAACAAATACTGTCGGGCAGATTCATCACGATTTTCTTTATCCGACGCTTGTCGCCTGGGACGACCAGAACCACCTCGATTACTCGTACCGGCCGAATATCGACAACTGGGTCGATCTCAACTGCGGGTTCATCATTTCCGTGTACGAGGCGTTCATCGCCACCGGCGACCATGCGAAGCTTGACTGGTTCTGGCCGTATGTCAAAAAGGCCGCGCAACGTATCATCAACCAGACCGTGCAATACCCGGCGGCAGGGTACCCGTATATCTTTCAGGGTACCGACAACTCGTACGATGCGGGCGGCGATCCGAACCCGTTCAACGCCTCGATATCGGCGACCGCATACAAGGTGATGACCAGGTTGGCCGCGATTCAAAGCGAGCCGGCGATCGCCACAACCTACCAGAACGCTTTTGATACGGTCTGCCTTTCGTTCACCCGGCGCTACCTGACGAACAACTTCCCTGTCGGTCGCATCTCCGAATCGGTGCTCGCCGGTCAGTGGATGGGTTTCTATCTGAAGCTGGGAGATTTTTTCCCGAGGGCTGCATTCGACTACGGTCTGGTATCGGTCGACTCCTATTACCGTCCGATGACCACCGGATTTTTTTCCGCCACCCGCACCTATAACGAATGGGGTCCCTACCTGGTGTCGCACCTCAGCGGTTTGTATTTACAGACAGGCAATGTTTCCCGATGGCGCGCCATGCAGTACGATTATGCGGAACGTACCTTCAACGACCGCAATATGGTGTTCAATACCTATCTGGATATTCCGCCCAAGGTGACGTCCCCGACGTATCTCGCGACAAGCGCAAGCGGTTATAACCAATATATCAGCATGCCGGTGCTATGGCGGAATTATTATACGATCGTCGGGTTTCAGCGTAATAAACACAGCAATGAAGTATGGCTCGAGCCGATCGTGCTGCAGGAGCTGAATCACGTCATGACGAACGCGCTCATCGTGACTCCCGAAGGTTATGCGACCGTGAGCTGCACCGAGAGCGGTCAGAAGTTCCAGAACAGAACCATACGGGTCGCGAACGACAATCCCATGACCGTTTCCTCTGTTTATCTGCGCGACAGCTATGGCCAGAACGTTTCGGTGACGATCGACGGCGTTCCGCAGACCTTTACCCGCATCGGCACCGGCTATTCCAAGGAGTTGAAGGTCGACTGGAACGGAAGCATCGGGCCTTCGGGTACTACCATAGTGACATCAGGCGACACCACCGCGTCGGATACATTGGCTTTTATAGCATCGCCGAGAAATCCTTTCCAGCGTATCGAAGCCGAAATGTATACCGGCGCGTCGTCCGGGATTCAGACCGAAACGTGCAGCGATGCGGGCGGTACCAGCGATGTCGGGTATACCACCAATAATTCTTACATAGCGTTCGACAGTCTCAATTTCCAGAATGGAGCGATTGCGTGCACCCTGCGCGTGGCCGCGGCATCGAATGCCGGCGGCACGGTTCAGCTGCGGCTCGACAGCGCAAACGGGACGATTATCGGCACGGCGACCATTTCGAGCACCGGCGGCTGGCAGAACTGGGCCACGATCACCTGTCCGGTTTCAGGTGTCTCGGGAATACACACCCTGTATTTCGTTTTCAGTACCACCAACCAGTATACGGGGAATGTCAACTGGTTTGTTTTCAAAAGGGTACCGGTGAACGTGGTGTTCGACGGGAACATCATGGCGACTGTGTCGCCGGCGGTATATTGTCTCGGCGGCAAGGCACAGATCGTTTTTAACGGGGCAGGAAAGCATGCCGTCGATATCATTGGAATAAACGGCAGGAAAATCCGGTCGTTCACCGGCGCCGGGCGACAGCGGTACGAGTTGAGCGCGGAGTCGTCCGACCATCGGTTGCGGCTTCCGGTCGGGGCTTATATTTTGTCAATCAACCAGGGCGGCTGGGTGCGTTCGGCGCGGATCGCGATTTTCAAATAGGGTGAAAAAAGCGACAGCAATGACACGGGACAGCGACGTCACCGAACATGGTGACGCGAAATCGGGTGCAAACGTTTTCACTGGCGTCGGGCGGTGCGGGCGAAATGTTGTTCCGCCACGGCACCCCGCGCGAGGAAAATAGCTAGCGCGACAACGCTTCGATTCGCACGATGAAAACGCCGTTTTTCCTGGTAAATTCCCGACCGAGGCGAACCGCCGCTTTTTTAGAAACGACCTCGCCCAGCCGTTTACCGGAGAGATCGAAGATCGTGATCGTTACCGGTTTTACGGCATATTCGTTCGGCACGAAAAAAGCGTTTCCCACGACCTTCAAGCACCTTGACGCCAAAGCGGTGGGAACGAAGGCCGAAGCCGCTGCCGGTCGCACGAGAGTCGGTTCATCGATTGGATACGTTTGAAATGTCACCGAACCCGATCCAAGTCCCGGTGAACCGGCATTGACCGTGACGGTGCCCGGAGTAAAGGTCGACCGCACCGCGATTTTCATGAGTCCGCCCTCCGCCATGAGTTCATGGTCGCCCGGCGCATGATAGGTGATCGGTTTGGTGCTGTCACCGAGGAAATTGGCCGAGCCGCAGTACGTTCCCTCCCCGGAGACGGCAAAGGTGATATTATTATTTGCCAATGGACACCAGTTCCCCTGGGCATCGACGATCGTTGCCAATACAAAACCGGCATCGACCCCGTTGGTATGTATCTTGAATGCCTGGCCGTCAGGCTTGACAAGAGGTGGCTCAACGGTCAATACGATGTGGTGCGGGGCGCCCGACGACGTACGCTCGTCGGAACATACCTCTTTTCCGTTCGCATCGAGCCCGACCGCCCTGAGCGTCCCACTTTCCCATGATACGTTGCTCCACGTACAGCGCTGCTCGTTATTCGCGCTCGGCGTCCTGGTTCCCTGGCTTTTGCCGTTGATAAAAAGCTCGACGCTCGGACAGTTGCTCCATGCATCGACCGTGGTGGTTCCGGAGTAGTTCCAGTGGCTCTGGAGCGTTACCCCCGGACGCATCGAATACGGGTACCAGAATGCATTCTTCCAAATATTGTAGATGAGTTTAGGGATCCGGTTCTGGTCCATTGCCGAGGAACCTAACGATTTATGTGTTTTCCGATTGGACCAGTCGCCGGTATTAAAGACTGGTTCTCCCAGATAGGGCCGGTATGCTTCACCCTGGGTTTCCGTGAGCATCCACTGCGTCCAGGCGCATCCGTTGCCGTCACGGGCCTGTCTGAACGCCACCATAAACTGCGCCGCGTAGAGTTTCTCCTGGTCCCATGTGTATCGCGCGCCCCACGTATACCAAGACTCCGCATTCCAGCAAGGCCGATCGGCAAGTTTATTGTAGGTATTGCAATAACCGATGATCATTTCTGAAGGAAGCGGCAAATAATCCGACCGGTCCCTCGACGACGCTGCGCGTGGGGCAAGAAAATCCCATTTACGGATCGTATCGACGAGCGGTTGATTGACGCCATTATCGCCAATGCCGTTGTTCAGTTCCCATACGAGGATTGAAGGATTGTTCCGGTCACGGATGATGCAGTCACGGTGGAACTCTTTTTTATAGGTAATATACGTTTGCCCTCTAATCGCCCACTCATCATCGGTGGTATTTTCAAACAGGCATACGCCGTAAGCATCGCAGGCGGCGACGGTCGCAGGCGTGGCTGGTACGTGTCCGGGGCGGAGAAGTCTGCCTCCACAGTCGGCTATAAGCTTGACGTCACGCCATTGCTGCTCCTCGGGCACCGCCGTCCCAAGGGCCGGGTATTCATAGCGGCTCCCGAAACCCCATAATACATGATTATTGCCATTGATATAGGCGAAATCTTTGTCCCAGGTGATCACCCGGATCCCGAGCGGGCTTTCGAACACATCGACGGTGGCCCCCCCGATCTTGACGATGTGGTACACTTTGTAAAGGTATGGCTTTCCGTACGGACTCGCGTTCGGGTACCACAGGTGGGGGTTCGAAATCGTCGCGGTCTGATCGAAGATATAGTTCGCGCCGGCGGCTATCGTCTGAGAGCCGGAGAGCGACGCTGCCACATTGTCCTGCGCATCGACGATCTTCGTAACAAGGTCGACGGTCCTGCCCAGGGCGTCGTCGTTGTAGACATTAGTCTGCACCCGTACCGTGGCGCTTGCCGAAGTGGCCGTAGTGGTGGTAACGTAGGTACCCCACCGCTTGAGCACAGGGAAGACGTTCAAAGGCACATGCATCTTATCGGTTATATGCAGATACACAGGCCGGCAAATGCCTCCCATGCCCATGCCGAAATCGAATTTTGTTCCGATGCTGTCCCAGGTGAAGAATGAACTCCTTGTATTCGCAACCCGTAGCGCCAGCACGTTGTCCGCATCAAAGTTCACGTCGCCGGTAATGTCAATAGCAAAAGGCAAGTGTCCATTAACATGCGTCACTTCCCCCGGCTGGCTCACCTCCATGATGCCGGGCTTGAATTTCCCATTGATATAGACTGCGGCGCCGATATTGACGCCCTGAAATTCAACGATGATTTGTCTACCCCCATACTTCGTTCCGCTCAGCGTAAAATGCTTCCGGTACCATACCGTGCCTAAATAGGTTGCACCCCCTTTTTGATTTCCGCCGGGGCAATTCAAATACGTATCCATGGCATTAAAGCAGTGAGGCACGCCGACATTCTCCCAGGCATTGTCGTCATAGACGACCTCTTTGGCCGCGGGATAAAAATCTCCATTTTTGTATTTCCACGGAGTGTCGCCCAGGTTGATCCTCACCCGGTTGCTCGGTTCTCCTTTATAAATCTCGGCAGCAACAGGATGCCAGTTCCACGATAAAAAACCGGTGATGAAACATAGTGTCCAAAGTCGTTTCGAGCAGGCTTTTTCAAAGAAAGACATAAACATCCCCCTTGTTGTAGAGATGCAGAAGATACGGTGATCGGGTGTTACTCTTTCTCGTTGAGCTAACATAGACTAATATAATTTATTCAGTAGTGTCCGGTTAACTTTTGACATTTTTATCGTTTTTACAATATCTCTACGAACGACAATGTGTTATGCGTTTCTTTTTCTGCTGTCCGGAGAATTGCATAAGTAACCGCGTGCTATGGAAAAAATCCATCCGTCGTGTCATACTTCTGAAATAAGGGAAGCCGGCCTGCCGCATGGCCATTCTATGTACAATACAATTGTCCATATAAGGCCTAAGGGCAG
>CAISVC010000697.1 GCA_903888815.1 uncultured Fibrobacterota bacterium | reverse complement strand
GTCAGGACCTCGGGGCGCCGGCACGCGTCGTTCCGGTGACCGGGGCCGGCGGCGCCCCTGCCGGCGAAGGGGCGTCAGGAACCCAGACGGTGGCGTCGTCGCGCGCAGCGGGAGGCGGGTCCGCCGGACTGGCCCTGCCGAGGCCGGCGTCATGAAATCGGTGCGCTATGTGGCCATTGTTGCCGTCGGCGGAGGCGCGAACCTGTGGGGCGCGCTCACGGCCGGCGTAGTGCTGAACTTCCTGTCGCTGCGGGGTTACTTCGGCACCTACGATGATGCGGTGTTCGGCGCAGTGCTTATACTCATGATGCTTTTCGCGCCGAACGGGATAGTTGCGAAACGGAAAAAAGGATGATAATTCTGTAGGGGCGGGGTTACCCCGCCCCTACAGAAAACAATTGCAACAACAATAAATATGCCTCTATTGGAAATTAAAAATCTCTGCAAATCCTTCGGCGGATTGCATGCCGTCAATGACTTGAGCTTCAGCGTGGAACAGGGCATGATCAAGGGCATTATCGGCCCGAACGGCGCCGGCAAGACCACCCTGTTTAACTGCATTGCAGGAAGTCTGCAGTCGACTGCCGGCGCGGTCATCTTCGACGGCTGCCCGATCCACCGGCTGCCCCCGCACGCAATCGCGCGCCGGGGAATTGCCCGGACATTTCAGACCATTAAGCTTTATTCCCATATGACCGTGCTTGAAAACGTCATGGTAGGCTGCCATACGAAAAGCCGCGGTTCCATGGTCGCCGGCATGCTGAAGCTGCCGTTTACCTGGAACGAGGAGCGCTCTGTCCGTACCGCCGCGCTGCAATTGCTTGATATGATGGGCATCACCAGCCTCGCCGATCATGATGCCGCGCACCTTGCATTCGGCCAGCAGCGCGCCGTGGAGTTCGCGCGCGCGCTGGCGCTCAAGCCGCGCATCCTCCTGCTCGATGAGCCGGCTGCGGGCCTTAACATGCATGAGACCGCGCAGGTCGGCGGACTCATCAGGAGGATACGCGACATGGGCATCACAGTGATGATCGTCGAACACGACATGTCGCTCATCATGTCGGTTTCCGATGAGCTTCTGGTGCTCTGTTTCGGCCGGAAAATCGCTGAAGGCAATCCGCATGATGTGCAGCGCGACCCTGAGGTCATCCGCGTCTACCTGGGAGAAGAGTAATGCTTCGCGTAAAAAACTGCGAATCCGGCTACGGCAAGCTGCGTGTGCTCAAGGGCGTCTCCCTGCACGTGGGCAGCGGTGAGATCGTGACGATCATCGGTGCGAACGGCGCGGGTAAAACCACTTTCTTAAGTACCGTTGCCGGTATCGTCAGACCGCGGGCAGGCGAAATTATTTTCGACGGCGACGACCTCAGGTCGGCCCGGCCCCACGATATCGTGGCACGGGGCTGCTGCCTTGTCCCCGAAGGACGCCGTATATTCGCACCCATGACGGTCGAAGAGAACCTCACCCTCGGGGCATATACCCAGCTGCGGAAACGCAATATGTCCTTTGTAAAAAAAGAACAGGATCGCGTCTATGCAACGTTTCCCGTACTCAAAGAACGCCGCAAACAGTATGCGGGAACGCTTTCAGGCGGCGAACAGCAGATGCTCGCCATCGGCAGGGCGCTCATGAGCAACCCGAGGCTCATCATGCTCGACGAGCCGTCCATGGGGCTTGCGCCGCTCGTGGTCAAAAGCATTTTCCAGACCATCACGGCGCTGCGCAGGGACGGCATGACCATTCTGCTTGTTGAACAGAATTCAAGAGCCGCGCTCGGCATCGCCGACCGCGGCTATGTCATGGAAACCGGACGCATCGTTCTCGAAGGAACCTCCCAGGAACTTTTAAATAATAACGATGTGCAGCGCGCATACCTGGGCAAAGAGTACCGGAGTATGGACGAACGGTAATAATGGTATTGAATGGTTTTCCGATAGTAGTTGATTTTTATTGTCATTCCCGCGGAAGCGGGAATCCAGAATAATAGCTGATAAAGACTGGATGCCCGCGTTCGCGAGCATGACATAAAGGCGATCATGCCTGACAACAAATTGATTGCTTGACTTTTTGTAACAAGGAGACTTACATGAACTACGAAACAATGCCGCGCGAGGAGCTGCGTCAGCTTCAGATCGAACGTCTGCAGACGACCCTCAACCGCGCGTACAGCAATGTGGTGTTTTACCGGCAGGCCTTCGACTCGGCGAAAATCGATCTCGAAACGATCCGCGACACCGGCGATATCCGCCGTCTCCCGTTCACCACCCGTGACGATCTGGCGGCCAGTTATCCGTACGGCATGTTCGCGGTCCCCCTGCACGATATCGTACGCATCCATGCCACGTCCGGCACTACGGGCAAACCCATCGCAGTCGGCTACACCAAAAATGACATCACGCACTGGTCGGAACTCGTGGCGCGGCAGCTTGCCGCCGCAGGCATTACCGAGCACGACGTTGTCCAGATCGCCTTCAACTACGGCCTCTTCACCGGCGGCCTGGGCTTCCATTACGGCGCGGAACGCATCGGCGCATCGGTCATTCCCGCCTCAACGGGCAGAAACGTCCGCGAGCAGGTCATGATCATGCGCGACTACAAAGCGACCGTGCTGGTGACCATGCCCAACCATGCCGCCGCGATCGCAGGCGCCGTCGAGGAGATGGGCATCCATCCGGAAAATTTACAACTCCGCGTCGGACTGTTCGGCGCAGAGCCGTGGAGCGAAACGCTGCGGGAACATCTCGAACATCGCCTGCACCTGACCGCCTACGATTCGTACGGGCTGAGCGAGATCATGGGTCCGGGCGTGGCTTCCGAATGCAGCGAGCGCTGCGGCCTGCATGTCAATGAAGACCATTTCATCGTGGAGCTTATCAACCCGTCCACGCTCGAACCTGCCAAGGCAGGCGATGAAGGCGAGCTCGTCTTCACCACGATCGCCAAAGAGGGTTTTCCGGTTATCCGTTACCGCACCCGCGACCTTGCCCGTCTCCTCGAAGACCCCTGTGTCTGCGGCCGCACGACCGTGCGCATGAGCCGCATCGCGGGCCGCACCGACGACATGATCATCATACAGGGCGCCAAAGTCTTCCCGTCGCAGATTCAGGAAGTGCTCCTCGACATTCTGGGGATCAAGCTTGAGTATCTGATCGTTCTTGACAGGAAGGATGATGCCGACGTCATGGAGCTGCAGGTCGCGATGCCCGATGCCGCAGGGTTTGACGAGATACGTACCGTGGAACGGCTGCGGAAGGACATCGTTTCGAGAATTCAGACCGCGTTCGATATCGCGGCGAAGATACCTTTTATGGAGGCTGGTTCGTTACCGCAGAAAACAGGAATCAAGCATAAGCCGGTGGTGGACAATAGGAAATAAGGGTGAGGTCTTATATTTCAACGACAAAAAAGGGGCGCCCCTATAGGGCGTCCCTTCGTATTTCGTTCAACAAATTGAAACAAACGATCAGAACGAACCGAACAGCATGATCTCAGGCCAGGTATAGAATTTCGACTTATAGGTCGCATCATTCTTTGCCGACGTCGTAAAGAACAGGCGGGTCCGCGGCATGATGATGAAATTCTTATTGACCGCCCAGCCGTATTTCAGGTCAACGAACGGGTAGAGCACCTTGCTGTCTGTGATCTTCTTGTTCTCATCGGTGCTGAGGTTGAAATCAAAATCAAGTTTGCCGGGCCCCATCGTGATCGTTGTCCCGATGTTTCCATTCATGCCCTGTTCGTCGATCGAGGTTTCACCGGCCGAAAAGGTATTTTGATTCGACATCTGTGCATATCCGAAACCGAGACGCAGGCACGCGGCGTCACTGAGTTTATACCCCGCTTC
>CAISVC010000696.1 GCA_903888815.1 uncultured Fibrobacterota bacterium | reverse complement strand
GGTACGCCGGTTATGGCGGACAGTGTGACGGACACCATTGCGGTAATTGATGCAACAGTGCCGGTGTTTGACCCGCATGCGCCGCTTGACACCGTGCTGGTCGGGTTCCCGTATATTACTGCGGTTCACGCAACCGATGGCGACAATGATTCTCTGATGTATAGAAAAATTGCGGGACCTGACAGCCTTTTTATCAACGGGAAGACCGGCGTTGTCGGCTGGCTGCCTAAGACAGCCGGTTTCAATGAAGTTGTTAATGTTACCGTTGCCGCACAGGATCACGCAGGAAACAGCACTACGCTTACCTGGAGGATCCTGGTGCTCAGGTGGCCGCGGATTTTTCTCAGTCCGGCAACGAACGACACCGGATTCTCTGTTGTCCAGACCAAGGACGGCGGGTACGCGCTGTGCGGAACCATGGCCGCAGGTCAGCCGCCAAACGTCACCGAGAATGGCTTTCTGATAAGGACCGATACGTCGGGCAACCCGTGGGTATTTCAAAAGTACAAAGGGGTTGAAAACCATGTTGCTTTATATTCCATCCAGCAGACCACTGATATGGGTTTCATCATGTGCGGGACCGACTCGTCCGCAACCGCCCAAGAAACAAAGTTGCTGCTTATTAAAACAAACGATAAAGGAGATATGGAGTGGACCGTCAGTATCAGCGATTCAAAAATAGTATATCCGTCTGCAAAGGGCATATCCGTATGCCAGACGAGTGACGGCGGATTTATTGCCTGCGGGATCGCAACGCGCCGTGTCATTTTGCCTCAACAATCGCCTAAGGATGCGTACCTGGTAAAGACCGACCCTTCAGGCAAGGTTATGTGGGAGAAAATCTTTGCGAACGCGGGAGTAACCTCGAGCCGCATCTCTGCTGCTTACAGCGTTCAGCAGACGATGATGGATGGAGGATACATCCTTTGCGGCGAAATTGCAGAGAGCATAGGGCCCTCTACAGGAACTGATATGTACCTGATAAAAACCGATGCAAATGGCGATACGATGAATGCAGTAGGAGCAAAAACCGGCTGGACGCGGACCTATAACAAGGGTTCGCGCGATGTCGGCCTGTCGGTAGTGGACATAAGCGACGGTACCGGAAGAACCGGGTATATTATCGGCGGCTTTTCTACTACCAATATCATCAGCTCCACCAACGGAGTATTGCTGAGAGTGAATGGTAACGGCGATACCACACTCGGCGGATGGATGAGTTCGATTATCGGTATCGGTAATTCGGTAATCTCGTCGGTCCGGCAGACAAGGGAGGGGGATTTTATTGCCTGCGGGTTCGGTGTTTCCGGAACAGGCGGTGATGATGCACTTCTTTACCGGTTCGCCGGCGACCGTACACCGCTATGGACGAAATACTATGGCACCGGACTGCCGGATCGCGGATACTCTGCGGTACAGACCACACCGGACGGCGGGTTCATTCTCACCGGTTTCGTCACGATCCCGGCAGGAGGAGCAAGCGTGAGCACCGACGTTTATCTTTTAAAAACCGACCCGGCGGGGAATATCGCGAAATAAGCGTAAAGCGGGAAAAAATATTTTTATAGTATGATGAAGGGGATGACACTATGTCATCCCCTTCATGTTTTTACAGATTCCATGCTCACCATTCGCTTACTTTGCATTAACTATCACTCCTGATAGTGAAGTTTTTCCTCCATAACTGCAGCGATAGTAATAGAGCCCGTTTGACGGGAGCCGGAAAGCAACCGTTGATTGTGCGGAGACTGTATGGCTGCATAATTTCCCTGAGGCATTATACAGAGTAACTTCTGCCGTATTATTTGCACTAACCGGCAGCGAGAGGCGGACTTCGCCGTTTCTGCAGATGACCGGGTTAATTTTTTTTCCGGCGAATTCCGGTGCCGCAAGCCTGAATATTTCCGTTCGCCGCGAATAGAGATAGACTCCTGCAACTGTTCCGGCCAGCAGCTGATCTTCAACCGTTCCTGTGGCGGTTCCCAGGACGGCGAGACAGTTCGGAGCCTGGGGGATGTCTCCCACTTCGGTCCAGTTTCCCGAATGGCCGCTGCCGATAAAGACCCCGCTTGCCACCGCTGCAAAAAGCATGTCGCTGAAAAGCATGCCCGGCATTGTTAGCAGACTGTTAATCTGTTCCTTGGTCGGACCGGAAACTTTTGTCCATGGGATAAACAGGCTGGGACAGTAGAAAAGCACGCCGGAGTCGCGTGTGCCGATGACAAGCTCCTGAGGTCCCACCTCTGAAAAAGAGCCCTGAGCGAGCGCGGTGACGTCCAGTCGCCGCGCGACCTGCAGCGAATCGCCGACAAGGATGAGAAGATTGCCCGGCCCTCCCATGATGGTGCTCCGGTCATAACCGCCGGCATAGAGCGAGCCGTTGTAAAGCTGCAGACCTGCGCAAAAGGGATATTCGATGCCGAATGCATAGGGCGGGATTTTATACGGCTGCGGCGCAAGCAGCGAGTCGTTATTGATCATACAGACAGCCACCGTATTCGCGCCGCCAACATAAAGCCTCGGGATGGCCATGGTCGCCTGCAGCAGCATGGCCGTGGGCGAGATAAAATAATGCTGGAATCTCAACTGATAGTATGGTGCCCCGCGGATGCGCGTACCGACGTAGAGGGCGTCAGATTTCGAGCCGTTTCCGGCGCCAACCGCGATGGCGTTGGTTGAAATACGGGCGATGCAGGTGACCGGCAGTCCGTTCACATCGATATCGTACCACGTTCCTCCGTAATAAACCGAGAGCCCCTTGTTGGTACCGGCAAGAAGTGTGGTCGTATCGTCGGCCAGAATACAGTTGATGCTGCGGTCCGAAAGACCGAGCAGCTGCCACGATGCTGCCTGGCCAT
>CAISVC010000695.1 GCA_903888815.1 uncultured Fibrobacterota bacterium | reverse complement strand
CTTCAGCGTGTCCGGGAACTTGTATCCCAGCGACGAAACCGTTCCACCGAGCGAAGAATGAATGCGCAATCCGGCGAATGATGGAGCGATACAAGCACAAACGATCAGTGAAAAGAAAATTTTCCGCATAATTGCCTCCGTGGTATTAATATAGCAAAATGCATGGGGGTAAAGCAGGCGGGTGAGGTCTAACAAAAACGTATCTCCCCGAACTCCTGCGGCCGGTGGAAATTCTTTTCGCTCACCGGCGACCAGGTTGCCCAATGCGGGTGCGATGTCTCGTCGCCGCATTTGTTGAAATTCGCCCGCCACTCCTGGCCTGCAAGACTTCCGATTGGACCGACAAAAGGCTCAAAAGCTTTGATGGGAATATTAAGTTCTATGAACCATTCGACGGGTCCGGTGATTTCTGGTTCCACGACTGCCGGCATCGAATGGAATATTTCTATTCTCTGGCAGATTTCAAAAGGTAAGAGAGTGAATTTCTTCAGCTTTTGATTAACTCGCTGCGGATCTTCCACGTACGAGGCGTACAGGCTGCCGCCGCAATTGACTTCGAAATTGAAATAGCCCTTATCGGGCATTGGCTGCACGAACCACTCAACGCAGGAGTCGTTCCAGACTTCGGCCATATAGCCGGTATGGATGGAGCGGACATAACGGTCGGAAACTTTGAAGAAAACATGGACAGAGTGCTCTTCGTAAAGCAGTTTTGCTTCGGTAATCGGATAATGGCCGGAACTTTCCGGGAGAAAATGTGAAATTGTCAGCAAGTCCGCCTGTTGCCACGCGGGGCTGTCCCATCGGCCGGATAGAAGGAAAGGGGTTGAGCAGGGTTTTACTGAGTATCTGTTCATTGTTTTATTCATAATTCTGGCTCCTGACTTCTGTCTCCTTTTTTCCTGCCCTGATAGTTGAGCATTCACGATGTATACCTTATACTTTCCCTGAATCTTTTATGAAACCACCCGAACCAGTGTTCCGGGTGCTGCCTGATCCAGCCGGAGAGGATATCATTGTGCTGCAATTGATAAGCAGCAATACACTCGTTATCGGATTTTCCTGCAATGTCGGGCTGCGGTGCAACAGCGATCATGACATCGTAGGTGTTATCGTCACGCAGGAGCGCATAGGTGGGAAGCACGGCGCAGCCGGTTTTTTGCACAAGGCCTGCCACGGTGCGGACCGTGCTGGTTTCCCTGCCAAGAAACAACGCGGGCGTTCCCTGGCTTCCAGCGTTCTGGTCGATCAGGACTGCGACCATGCCGTTGCTTTTCAGCGCTTCGTAGATTTTCCGCAGCGCCTGATCTGAATAGATGGTTTCGACCGAGGCACCGGTGCGCTTGCGGGCAAGCCAGTCATCCACGAGTTTGTTCCGCATGGGTTTAGCCACCACGCTCAAAGAGGGTATTTTTGAGCCGAAAATGTCGGCGAGGAGCTCCCAGTTGCCGAAATGGCCGAGAAGGACGATAATCCCTTTGCCTTTGTCGAAAAGCGGCTGGATCAGTTCGTAGTTATGGATATGATGCGGGGGCAGGGAAGGAGATGACCGTAAAAAGTCCGCTGCGTATCTGCCCATCATGCGGTATAATTTTTTCGTAATTATATTCTGTTCATTGGGCGTCCAGAGGTTAACAAAAACCATGTTTTTCCAGACTATGTTTCTATACGCGCCGATTATATACAGGCATTTTCCAAGGAATGCGCCGAACGATAATGCCGTGGTTCTGGGCAAGAGCGACAGCAGGGTCTGTAATAGACGCAGTAATAGGTATTCAAGTATATGTGACAGCTTTTTAAACATAGCAGTATTCCGGTAGTAATTGCGGGCGTTTCCCCGTTTGTTGTAGGGGCTACCCTCCGGTCGGTCGCTTCGCGACTGGCCTTCGGCCACCCTACGCCTGCCTAACGCAAAAGATTTATGCAAATTGGTATTTTTTTGAACGAGACCATTGCTTGACAGTCCCCCACACGGACGACTGTTACTTGGCAAATCCGGTTACCGGGAGTGACTGGGCTCGGCAATCCAAAAAAATATCTTATTACTATTGATATTAAAATAAATCCTCCCGCAATAACCTTTTCATGAGTAATGTATTTTTAATACAATTTTATTAATAAAGGAATTGTAATGTTTGACGGAATAGTAATGTTCTCGGGCGGATTGGACAGCGTCTGCGCGACGCATTTACTGCTGTCGCAGGGATTAAAGCTCAAAGCCCTGCATTTCGTGCTGCCGTTCTATTCAGGCCTCGATATGCAGCACAAGCCGGTCAAGGCTGCTGCCGAGAAGCTCGGTGTGCCGCTGCAGATAATCGAAGAAGGTGAAGAGTATCTCGCGGTGGTGAAAAATCCGGCGTTCGGGTTCGGGAAAAATGCCAATCCGTGCGTTGACTGCCGCATCCACCGGCTTATAACCACGAAAAAAATAATGGGGGCGGAAGGCGCGTCATTTATCGCTACCGGCGAGGTAGTGGGCCAGCGGCCCATGTCGCAGAGGATGGACTGCCTTCACAAAATCGAGAACCATGCGGGACTGAAAGGGTATATTGTCAGGCCGCTTTCGGCCAAGATTATGCCGCCGACCATTGCGGAACAGAAAGGAATTATCAACCGAGATAAACTGCTGTCGATTTCGGGGAGAGGCCGCAAAGAACAGTTTGCGTATGCGGTGAAATTCGGCCTTGTTCACGGCGCTCCGGCAGGTGGCTGTACTTTGACCAATGAAAAAACCGCGGACCGGTTCAACGATCTTGTCCGTTATTCGCCCGATTTTGATCTGGAAGATTTTAAACTGCTTGCCTGGGGCCGCCATTTCCGGCTTTCACCGTCGTGCAAACTGATCGTGGGGCGGGATGATGCTGATAATATCGCGCTTGAAAAGATCGCTTCCGCATCCGACTGCCTGCTTGATCTGCCGGACGACATTCCGGGGCCGTTCGCTATTTTGCGGGGCACTCCGGTTCAGGAATTTTTATCAAAAGCCGCGTCGTTTTTTGCCCGCTATACAAAATTCAGGAATGAAAAAAGCTGCAGAGTTACCCTTACGTACTCCGGAAAAGAACAAATTGTTGAAGCATTGCCCGCGGCTGACGAGGAATGCATCCGCTTGAGGATCTGAAGACCGATGGGATTATTTCCGGCCCACAGATTTTCTCACCGGTTTTTTACTCTGCACTTTTACAGCAGGCGGTTCAGGCGGGATGGTCAGGCTCGCGACAGAGTCCCAGGTGACGGGCGATGACTTGTGATAAACCACCCCTTTGACTTTATGGATAAAGAAGTCGCCTTCTTTTCCGGTGGAGGATTCAGGGAGTTCGCTGTTGTTGAACCATTTTGACGGATTCGGATTGAGTGTATCATAGGTCAAAAGAATGGCAGGCGGCGGGAATCCTTCTTTTGAGGTGAAAATCGCGGATAGACCGTTTATCGGCCGGATCGCTATACCTTTAAAGGTCTTTGATTTTACCAGCTCGGTGATATCAAGGAGCAGCATCTGGTCCGAAAATAAACTGTCGAGTGGTACTGCGGCGACCGGCATATCATCGAACTTTAAATCTTCAGGTTTTACCTTGTTTTCCGGAACAGTGATTTTTGTCATCAGCGTATGGATTCCGCATAATCCCGGCTTCACCACTGACTTTATATACAACATGAGCATAGCCGATCTTGCTCTTTTTATGGCAATGCTTTGCCATTTAAAAACTATCCAGCTGACAGCCGGGTGCGAGGCATCAACAAACAGCTCTTTCTGATGTTCGGGAATGCTGTTAGGTGAGACAAAACCATTTTTAACCGGGAAGAGCGGTGTAACAATGTTTTGCGAAAATGCGGCCGTTATGTAAAGCAAAAACAAGCATACGCTTATCGGCAAGTACGCTGCATTCATAGAACCTCTCCTTGTTTTAGTTTCTCTCACGCTGCTCCCATTTGAAATCAGGAATCTTTTTCAGATTAATTATGAAATAATATCCCGGATTCAGTTTTTCTGGCCGCCATTGGAACCGCATTTCCCAGCATTCGAGATCGCAGTTGAGGTTGATGCTGTTCTGCACCATCTGGTCCGAAACAAAATTATAGTTGCCGCTCCATGAAATCTTCCAATTGCGGGTAAAGCCGAGGTCAGCGGACGCGCTGAGATTATAGTTCTTAGCAGGCACGAAGACATCATCTGGATGTGCACGGCTTGCTGAATAGGAATATGCAGGTGTGATTGAAATATGCCACGATTGAGGTCCCGCATTACGGTCATGCACGGGGTCCGGCTTGCGGAGCGAATCGAGCAGGAGCCGATCGCCGTCCCAGAGTTTGCCGTGAGCCTCAAAACTGCCGGTTGACAGATTAAAACCATATTGTTGCATGATCGGAAGGCTGAGCTTGCCCGACTGGTTATAGAGCCAGAATACAGAAGAGTAGCTCAGACCCAGGAAACGATAGCCTGTTGTGGCGGTAAGGCCGAGATCGCTCCATTTATGATCACTGCCCGTGGCCTCAAAATTATAAGAGGTGTTTACATTTGCTGAAAGAATTGGAAATTTGATCTCCCGGGGCTTCCCGGAGCCGTCTGAAGATGGCTTGAGTATTTTTCCGTGAAACTGGTTGGCGAGGCTTATCGTCACAAGCTGCTGCCGTTTTTTGACCCCTTCGTAGGGGATACCGAGGTTGAAAAACATTTTATCAAGATCGTGTTTCGGCACGTAGGTATACGAAACGGTCGGAGTGAGTGTATGGCGGATGCCTGCGAAATTCAGGATACGGATGGGGAAAATACCATACAGGTTGGTTGAGGCGCTGACCCCGGCCCGCCATCCGAAGACATTTGCAAATTTACGGTTAAGGGTGTCATGGCGGGCTTGAATTGAATACTGTTTACTCACCATTTGTACGTCATAGACGGTGTCCATGGAGTCGGCTGAAGGGATCAACCTGGTGTTGATACTAAGTGTTTTATAATCGGGATAGTTCGCAGTATCGGAAAGCTTGGAAAATGCATACGAATTGGTGTCATAAACGGTATCTTTTCCGCGAATAGCGGTATCGATGTATCCGTAAAAGGTGGCAAGGTTTGCCGACGCGTTGGGCGACACGGTAATGTACTTGAAGATTTTCTGCGGCGTCGAGGCATGCAATTCGTTATAGGCGCCGGGACGTTGATAGCCTTTTTGTTTTTTGTCACCGTAGGACTCGCTCCTTACAAGCCCTCTGCCGCTGTATCCCCAGTAGATGCTGTTGTACCAGCGGGAAGCTGCCGTGTCGGAGCCGGCCGAAGCAAGCCCTTCGTTACCTGGCGGCGCAATGAGCGGACGGTCAAAAAGGTTGAAGCTGACCGAAGGAATATCGCTCGAAATATGGTTGTTCTTCAGGTCCTGACTTCGGTTCCATACGACTGATCCGCTCCCTTTGAGGTCCTGAAACTGCCGTGAAAATGAGAGATTCGACGTTAAAAGCTGCTCGCGGAGTTCGCTCGAGTCCTGGGAATATCTGGAGTAGAAATTTTTTGCGGATACAAGGTTTCCGCGGCCTGCGAGCTGGGTCAACCCGTCTGGTGTAATGCTCTGGTTATGTGAATAGTCAATCGCCCATTCGCGTTGCCCCTGCAGAAAGTCGGAGTTGAGGGAATAGCGCCCTGAAATACCGCCGTTCAGGCGGTATTTCAGGGCATAGTGGCTGG
>CAISVC010000694.1 GCA_903888815.1 uncultured Fibrobacterota bacterium | reverse complement strand
CAGCCGGGCGGGTAACCCGCCCTTGATGCTTCGTCCAGCGATGACTACTTGCCTTCCGCCGCTGTGGAATTGTATAATTCTTCCAGCAAAGCAGCAGAGACGCATCCTATGAACGATATCTCGCCCGTAATAAAGCTTGCGCTTGAGAGGAGGCTGATTACCGAAAATCAACTCGAGCAGTGTAAGGAAATACTCCGGAAAAGCAAGAAGATAGGTTTTGACGCGACCCTTGAGGAGGTTATCGTAAAGCAGGAATTCCTGCTCGAGGAGCAGATTGAGGAGCTCAGGCACATCAGCCAGCTCGCCACCGGCGGCGGGACGCACTTCGGGCCGTACCGGCTCGACCGGCTGATCGGCGAAGGCGGCATGGGCAAGGTATATGAGGCCACGCATGAGTTCATGGGCAGGTCGGTTGCCATCAAGGTTATCAACCAGCAGTATACGTCGGACAAAACGAATGCGCTGCGGTTCTTTCAGGAGATCCGCGCGCTCATCAAGCTCGACCACCCCAATGTTGTGACCATCTACGATGCGGGGAGAGTGCTCCGGAATTACTTCTATGCAATGGAGCTGCTCCCGGGCCCTTCGCTCAAAGACTATGTTGACTCACGGAAGATGCTCTCGGAACGGGAGGCGCTTTCGATCATCCGTTCCATCGCAAAGGCGCTGGGGCATGCACATGCCAACAACCTGGTGCACCGGGACGTAAAGCCCGAGAATATCATCTTTGACCGCAACCGGGTGCCCAAGCTCACCGACTTCGGGGTCGCGATGCACCACGACAAGCACCACCTGACGCTCACCAAGGAAGGGGTCATGGTGGGGTCGCTCCACTATACGCCGCCGGAACAGGTGGACGGGACACGCGACATCGACTGCCGTGCCGATATTTATTCGCTCGGCGCAACGCTCTTCTATGCGCTTACCGGCAGGACGGTGTGCAGCGGAAACTCGCCCCAGGAGCTGCTCACCAAGCATCTGAGCGGTCTCATGCCCTCTCCGAGAAAATTCAACCCCAGGGTTTCAAAACGCACCGTAAAACTCATTAAAAAAATGATGGCGGTGAACCGCGACAAGCGTTTTCAGACCATTGATGCGGTTATTGCGGCCATCAACCGGCCGTCCCTTGCGAACAGGATGCGCCTGATCGTGACCGTGACCCTGGGCGCCGTCATCTTTCTACTCTTAGGTATACTCCTACAACGGCTTACGCTGCTGGTACCTTAGTAGTACCCGTCCTGCCGGTGCATGCATCATCGTACGATTCAGGGCTGCAATTCCCGGACAATAATGATATAATAATTATTCGGCCGGTTACGGAGCGCTGTCAGAGGAGTACCGGAAGGGAAAACGATATGGCTGAATATTTGGAAACGGAAAAGATATCGCTGCGCAGCAGGATATTTTTCGGAAAAAAACTATCGAAAAGGATTCGCACCAGCGACATTGAGTTCAGCAGGAAAGCGACGTTGCTGGTGACCATATATTTCCTCGCACTTGCAATGCTGTCGCTCTTCTCGACTATCTCCTTTTTCCGTGGTGATTATCTGCACGCAAGCATCAATGCGGCCGCTTTTTGCATTGTCGCTTTCGTGTATCTGCATATGCGCGGCAGATGCAATCTGACTGCTAATGCCTATATCATTATTATTATTTTAAGCTTGCAGTTCGCGTCCGATTTCCTGTCTGACACCAACCGCGCAATGTGGTCATATACGGTTCCGGTCGTCAGTTTTTTTCTTCTTGGAACGCGGCGCGCCGCGGTGTATTCCGCCACGTACCTCGGCATATTGATCGGCCTCATGCTTTTTGAAAACCCTTTTACCTATCCCGCAGATTTTAAAATACGGTTCCTGGCAATATTTTTTTCCATCTCGCTTTTCTCCTATTTTTTCGAAAGAACCCGGCAGAAAACCCAGGAAATGCTGTATAGGAACCGCCTGATGCTGCAGATCCAGCGTGATATCGGTGTTGCAATGAGTTCTGAAGTTGAAACCGCGACCGCGCTGAACCGCGTGCTGCTCATCCTAATCACACACCTGAAGGATATCGACAGCGGCGGCATTTATCTCGTTGAAAAAGATACCGGAGCATTGCATCTGGCGGCGCATAGAGGATTTCCCCTGGAGTTTATCAAGGCGGTTTCGCATTATTCCGCCGAAACGCCGAATGCCAGGATTGTCATGAAAGGAAGCCCGGTCTATACGACCTACGCAAACCTCGGGGTGCCTCTTGATGATATTCGCAGAAAAGAGAACTTTAAAGCGATCGCTGTTATTCCGGTAAAAAGCGAAGGAAGGGTGATTGCCGCTATAAATCTGGCATCGCACAGGACCGAAGAGATCCCGCAGGAGATGCAGGCGCTCCTGGAATCGGTCGCGTCCAACCTGGGGAACTCGATCAGCCGCATGCTTGCCGAGCATGATCTGCACATTCTTTCGTCCCGTAACCGGGCGATCCTTGAAGCGGTGCCGGATATCATCATGGAGGTCGATACAAATAAGGGTTACATCTGGGCGAACAAGGCAGGCTATGCATTCTTCGGCGATGATGTTATCGGCAAAGAAGCCGCTTATTATTTTGAGGGAACCCAGGATATGTATGAAAAGGTTTCCACTCTTTTTTCCGGGAGCGAAGAAATCGGTTATATTGAAAACTGGCAGCGGCGCAAGGACGGGGAGAAGCGCCTTCTCGCCTGGTGGTGCCGCACGCTGAAGGATGAACACGGCAACCCGGTCGGTGTGCTGTCGAGCGCCCGCGATATCTCCGAGGACAGGGCGGTCGAAGAACAGCTCAGGCAGTCCCAGAAAATGGAGGCCATCGGCCAGCTTGCCGGCGGCATGGCGCACGATTTCAATAATCAGCTTGCGGTCATTACCGGTTTTGCCGATATGATACACCGGAAAGCTGACGGAAACGAAACGATCTTGCGCTATGCGGACAACATCCTTCTGACGTCAAGGCGGGCCGCTGATCTTACCAACCAGTTATTGGCCTTTGCACGCAAGGGTAAATACCGGGCAGTGCAGGTGGATGTTCACCAGATCATCGGTGAGGTTATTACCATGCTGGGGCATACCATTGACCGGAAAATTACGCTGAAGCAGCAGTTCAACGCGCGGTCCGCCGTGGTCATGGGCGACCCCACCCAGCTTCAGAACGCGCTGCTCAACGTTGCCATCAATTCAAGGGACGCCATGCCCGAAGGCGGAACACTGACGTTTTCCACGGAATGCAAATTGCTCGACGAGGGTTACTGCAGGAAACAGCCCTACGAACTGTCGCCCGGCAGCTATTGTGAAATCTGCGTGACGGATTCCGGCATTGGAATGAATGCGGAAGCCAAGAAGCATCTGTTCGAGCCGTTTTTTACGACAAAGGAGAAAGGCAAGGGCACCGGCATGGGCCTTCCTGCAGTTTACGGCATCGTGAAAAGCCACAAAGGAGCGATCAACGTTTACAGCGAACCGGGCCGTGGAACAACCGTAAAAATCTACCTTCCGGCCAGCGGCGCTGCAGGCGAACCTGAGGATTCGAAGGACCATTCGCCGCCGGTCAGGGCCAGCGCTAAAAAACTGAACATCCTTTTTGTTGACGACGAGAAGATAATCCGTGAAATGGTAAAAGAGATGCTCGAATTTCTGGGGCATACCGTGGCCGAATGCGAAAACGGCAGAAAGGCGGTGGAATATTACCGTACTTCGTGGGAATCGGTGGACGTGGTAATTCTCGACATGATCATGCCGGAAATGGGGGGGAAGGAGGCATTTATCGCCATGCGCGGAATCAATCCCCGCATCAAAGCCGTTCTTTCCTCAGGCTACAGCATTGATGGCGAGGCACAGCAGATCTTGAGTGAAGGCGTACTCGGCTTCATACAGAAACCGTTCAGGACCGATGCGCTGGTCGACATCCTATCGCGCGTAATGAAGGCGTAACTGTCAACTTGGGTGCGTAAGGAGTAAAATCGATTCAATATGATGGGTGTTCGGATAGAGGTCGAAAAGCGCAGCGTGTTGAACCGTATAGCCGGCATTTTTCATAAGGAATCCGGCATCTCTGGCCTGCGTGGGCGGGTTGCAGGAAACATAAAGAACCGTTCTCGGCTTTAAGGCAGCAATCGCAGTGTGCACTTTTCCGTCAAGCCCTGACCGCGGCGGGTCAACGATCAGGCAATCGATCGGTTCTGCTCCGGCAAGCTCTCTCAGTTGTTCCGCTGTTCCTTTCACTGCCGTAAAATGTTCTATTCTGTTCCGCTTGAAGTTAATCCGGGCGCCTGCAGCATTGATGTCGGCCGATTCGATAAGCAGTCCCTGCCTGAACTGATCAGCAAGCATGACCGAGAAAAAACCACTGCCGCCGTAGAGGTCGATGCAGCGTCCGCCCCCTGTATAAGCACGCGCCCATGATCCGAGGCGTTCGAGCAATGGGCGGTTGCTCTGGAAAAAACCGTTTGCCGGCACCTCGAACGTTCGTGCGCCGGCAGTAATGGTGACGCTTTTTGATGTGTGTCCATCAATAACCGGATGCGAGGCGACGCTGCCGTCATCACCTGAAACGAGCATGAGGTTTTTAACCTGGCCGGGAAAGACGAGGTTCCGTTCCGAAAGGCTGGTAAGCAGGGTGTTCAACGGCCCGGTTAGAAGGGGACAATTTTGGACAGGAACCACTCTGTTTGTGCTCCGCGCAAAGAAACCGGCGTTTCCCTGAACATCAATTTTCATCCGGGCGCGGTGGCGATAGCCGAACTCGCCGGAAGCAATTGTTTCAGGAGCGGGCAGGTTTTCTATACGGCCGATCCGCCGCATGCATTCCAGAAAAATCTCTTTTTTAATGGCGAGCTGCTCTTTGTAAATAATATGCAGCCAGTCGCAGCCGCCGCAGGTGCCGGCCAGCGGACAGGGCGGGTCGCGCCGGGCAGGGGAGGCTTTCAATATTTCAACCGGCCGGCCGCAGGCCACGCCGCCTTTTTTGCCGCAGCGCTTGATTGCCACGGTTTCTCCCGGCGCAACATCGCTGACAAACACGACGCCTTGTTCGGTCCGGGCAAGACCGCTTCCCCCGAACACGAGCTTTTCAATGGTAACAACGGTTTCTGACATGGTTATTACTAAAAAATAATTGGCGGCGGCGGGGCTATCCTCTTACGGCAGCCCAAACTCGTATGCTTTACAGCACACTCGAACACCTGCTATGGCAGGCAGGCCTTCAGAAGACAGCCCCGCCGCCGCTGTACATATTTTTCATTTTGACATTATTATTTCAAGTTGAATAGTGCAAACCTGGCAATCTTCCGTTTCTGCAGGACATACTGACAGGTTACCCGCAGAACGCCGAGGCCATACACGATGCCGCGCCGCAGATTAATCGAGGAGGCATCTTTAAAGTACTTTGTGGGGCAGGTCACTTCGGCGATATCGTAGCCGGCATAGAAGATCTGCGCGATCATTTCATTATCAAACACGAAATCGTCGGAGTTGGCGCGGTAATTGATCCGTTCGAGCACCTCGCGCGAAAAGGCGCGATAACCGGTGTGGTACTCTGAAAGTTTCTGCCGCATGAAAAAGTTCTGCGTTAGCGTGAGCATGCGGTTTGAAAAATATTTATAGCGCGGCATGCCCCCGCGCAGGGCGCCCCTGCTGAGAATTCTTGAGCCGAACACTACATTGTAAAGCCCCCCGGCGATCATGCTGGCCATTGCAGGGATAAGTTTCGGCGTGTACTGGTAATCGGGGTGCAGCATGATGACGATGTCCGCACCTTTCGATAATGCAGCGTCATAACAGGTTTTTTGATTGCCGCCGTAACCGCGGTTCTCCTGGTGTCCGATGACCATTGAAATGCCGATCCTTTTGGCCACAGCAATGGTGGCATCGGAGCTTGCATCGTCGACCAGGATCACGTTGTCTACAATATCAAGAGGGATTTCGGCATAAGTCTGTTCGAGCGTGTTTTCGGCGTTGTAGGCGGGCAGCACCACCGCGATATTTTTATTGTTCAGCATGGTCCCTCCGGAACGGCAGACGCAAATGGCGCCGGAAAAAGAATGCAACAAGCAAAGCGATAGAGCACCCAAGCACCGTGCCTCCGAGAACATCGGACGGAAAATGGACGCCCATATACACCCGCGAATAGGCCGTGAGGCATGCCGGAATAAAACCGAGGAAAAAATAGCCGCCGTAGAGCAAAGCAAGGATGGTCGCGGCTGCAAAGACGGTTGTGGCATGGCCCGAAGGGAAGGAGTTCTCACGCCAGCCCCTGCCCACAAGGTGCACTGAGCGCACCTTCGCTTCGATCCCTGAATTTTCCATTCGTGATGCGGCCTGTTTCTCAAAATACACCACCGGCCGGGGCCGATGGACCGCCCTTTTAATCTGCGTATTGGCAACACCCGCCAGTGTCCCGGCTATCGCCGCATACAGAAGGGCTCTGGCCAGACGTGCCCGCGGCGTTGCGATAATGATAATGGCCGCCACCAGCGGCACCGCGATCCAGCCGTTGCCGAGCTGGGAAACGATAAGAAAGAATTGATCGAAAAAAATATTGTGATGCGAATTAATAAAAGTTAAGAGATTTATATCTAATTTTGTGAGAAGTTCAAGCATAGTAATACAAAATTTCTTAAACAGATTATTCTTTTTTATTTAACAACCGCATGAATCTTAACTGCCAAAGCTTTAATTCTTGCCAACTCTTCTTTTGTCACGCTTTGGTCACCGTCGCACCGGGCGTTCGCCGGATCGTTGTGCGTTTCGATCAAAAGCCCGTCCGCGCCTGCGGCGGCAGCGGCCAGACTCACGCCTTCCACATAATGGCGGTTGCCGATGGAGTGCGACGGATCAAAAATCACCGGCAGATTGGACTCCTTCTTGAGCACCGTGATTGCGCCGATGTCCGCCGTATACCGCTGGAACTCCGGTTCTTCGAAGGCGCGGATGCCGCGGAGGCAAAGCATGACGTTCGGGTTGCCGTGGGCGACAATATATTCGGCGGCAAGGAGAAAGTCTTTAAGCGTGGATGACTCCCCGCGCTTGAGCAGGATCGGTTTCTTCGAGTCTTTTGTAAGCAAGGCAAGCTCCTGCAGGAAGCCGTACGATTTCATGTTCCGCGCGCCGACCTGGATGATGTCGGCGTACTCGATGACGTTTTCGAGCACGTTCTTCGCCTCCGGCCTCCCTTTCCGGTCGATGTGGCGATGCAGCCCCGTTGCCTCGGTAATGATTTTAAGCCGGTATCTGCCGCACACCTTTGCAAGCAGTCTGAGCCCCTCGATCCCCATGCCCTGAAAACTGTACGGCGAAGTCCGCGGCTTGTACGCGCCGCCGCGCATGATCTTGATGCCGAGCTTTGCCACATAACCGGCAATCGTCACTATCTGTTCCTCGGTCTCAAGCGAACACGGCCCTGCCATAATGACAAGCTCACGGCCGCCGATTTCGATGCCGCCCACCTTGATTTTCCTGTCCGCCGCCGAATACTGGCGCGACACCAGCTTGTACGCTTTACTGATACGGACGACCTTGTCGACCCCGTCGAGCTCGCTGAAAAAGCTCTCTTCCACGCCGGAGAGGTCGCCGAGAATGCCGATCACATCGATGCCCGTGGAACCGTGGATGATTTCGTATTTGAAACCGGCAGAAATTATCCGGTCGAGCACCGCCTTTTCCTGCTGCGGTAGTGCCCCTTTTTTCATGTGAATGATCATGTGGAACCTCTGAAAAATGCTGCCGTTTGCACCATGAGTGAATAAAATACATTATACAAAAAGGCTCTCGTACGATTTGAAGGGGTGCCCCGTGTGTTGTTTTTACGAGCACACGCGGCCTGCAAATAATAATATTTTTTCTTTTGCTAAAGGCTCCTGCGGAGGGTGGCGGGTGGGCACAGCCAGTGCAGTTTTGAGCACCCTTTACCCGCACCCACAAGCATTGTTAAATCCTTAAAAAAATCTTCTATAACTCGGTTGTATTTTATTGTTTAGATTTCAATTTCACTAAGACTTGAGGGTGGGGGTTCGCTGAAGTTCAGAGCCGCAATAATGGCGCCCACCCCACACCCAAACAGGTGCCTTTAGCAAAAGAAAAATATTTATGATTATGCCCACCACCCGCCACCCTCCGCAGGAGCCTTTAGCTCAAGTAATAATTATTTAGGCGGAATTTAGGTTAAAAGATCGCAGAATATAAAAGATAGATGAGTGCCGCGCACAGGGCCGTCAGCGGGATCGTGAGAAACCATGCCCAGACGATTTTCCGGGCAGTGATCCACCGGACCTTGCCGGCGTGTTCCACTGCGCCGACACCCATGATGGAACCGGAAATCACATGGGTGGTGCTTACCGGAATGCCGAAGTGCGTCGCGAAAAACAGAACCGAGGCCGCAGCCGTACCGGAGCAGAAGCCTTCGATTGCCCGTATCTTGGTGATTTGCGTTCCCATCGTCCTGACGATTCTCCATCCGCCGAACATGGTGCCGAGAGAAATCGCGGAATAGCACGCAATAATGATCCATGGCTGGAGATGAAACGAGCCGGTCAGGCCGGCCGCATACAGGGTAAGCGCGATAATTCCCATGCTTTTCTGCGCGTCGTTGGTGCCGTGACCGACACTGGAAAAAAACGAAGACACCAGCTGCAGATACTTGAATACGGGATTGATCCTGGAAGGATGAAAGGGACGTACGATCATCAGAACAAGGGCGGTGACAAGGAACGCGCCGACGCCGCCGAAAATAGGCGCCAGGAAAATGAAAAAGAAAATCTTCAGCACGCCTTTAATGAGAATCGCTTTGATGCCGATAGCCGTAACGGCGCTGCCGACCAGGCCTCCGATGAGCGCATGACTTGACGACGTGGGAAGACCGAGGAGCCATGTCGCGAGGTTCCATACCGTTGCCCCGCTAAGCGCGGCAAGGATAAGGATAAGCGGCTGCGTTGTGCCGCTGATATCCACGACACCCTGTCCGATCGTTTTGGCGACTGCGGTGCCGAACAGAAAATACCCGATGAAATTGGAGGCACCGGCAAGTATGACTGCTTGTAACGGGGTAAGAGTCTTGGTGACCACGATGGTAGCGATGGTATTTGCGGCGTCGTGAAAGCCGTTCAGAAAATCGAAAATAAGGGCGGCGGCGACGATGATGACAACCAGCGGCATTATATCTGACATAGGCGGTTAACCAAGCTTTACCATGATGCCGCGCACGAGTTTGCCGATAAAGTCGATTGAATCCACGATGTTCTCAAGGTGCTCGTAGACTTCCTTGTATTTTATCACATCGATGGGAGAATACTGCTCGGTGAAAAGCTCGGCCATGCCCATATGGAAAAGGTCGTCGGCCTTGTTTTCGAGGCCGTGCATTTTCTGCACGGTGTCGTCGATTTTCCCCTTGCGCCGCAGAGCGTCCAGAAGCGACCGCAGTTCGCAGGCGATTTCCACAATGACTTCGGTAAATCTGCAGACATTGGAAGGCACTTTGCGGATGCGATAAATTTCTATCTTCCGCGAAATACTGTTGAGGATGTCCAGCGACTTGTCGATATTGATGGTCATGAGGTGGATGTCTTCGCGGTCGATCGGCGTAATGAACGTCTTGTGCAGTTCGTCGATGATCCGGCGCTCGATGATATCGCCTTTCTGCTCGCACTCGTTGATCGCGAACAGTTTTTCTTTTATGGTGGATTCATTGTACGTCGCGATGTTCGCGAGCAGCTCCTGGAACATCGTGCAGCCCGTAATCAGCAGTTCCGCCTCTTCTTCAAGATAGGTATAGAATTTTGTTTCCCGGGGGAGGAGGAGGTCAAGGATATTCAATCGCATAGTTGGTCTTTCCGGTAAGAGGTGTATTGATGGGGAGGAGGTAAAATAATTTGCTCCCCATGGAAAAAGAACAAAAGCCTTTGATCAGCCTGTTGTT
>CAISVC010000693.1 GCA_903888815.1 uncultured Fibrobacterota bacterium | reverse complement strand
CGATGATATTGCGAGCAGCAAGCAGGTGTAGTCGCTCGGCGAAGGCTACCGGAGCTGGTACCGGGCAAGCCCGCCGTACGCCGGAGATTCACTGAACGTTCATCCTCCGGCCTGGGATTGGTACTGGTTTACGCCGGTATACAGCGACAATACAAACAATGTTCTCCGCGATTCGGTGTGGGTGCCTGATCCGGGGCGCGTATATACCGGGACCGATAAATATGAAACCGTCCTGCGCCTGCATGTCCAGCCGGCACCGACAGCGTCGCAGGCTGCGACGCTGTCGGACCGGTTCCGCTATGCCTGGGCAGGCATCATGACGCCCATACCCGCAAGCATGGCCAACCGGACACGTGATCAGTATTTCGAGCTTGTGGCCAGATGCGTGAAACCCCCCCGCGGCAAAGGCAGACTGCGTATTCAGATAGGACGCATGCGCGAAGACCTCTGCATAAACGGTGCCCCGCCCAATGGTGTGCCGGACATGGAAGATACCAGCCGCATCTGGAGGGAAAGCCACGATCCCAATCTCGATCTCGGTCTTGACCGCAGGAAGGATGCCGATGAAAAGTATGTGATTCCGGACGGCAGCGGCGGCTGGGATTCCACACTAATGGTTTATAACAGCGACCTGCTGGAGAAGGAGTGGAAACAAGATCCCGCGAAGGACAATTATAAACTTTACGATGAGCAGAATCCCGGCAATTACAAATTCGCGTGCAGGTACCAGACGAACGGCTGGTCCAACGAATCGGAAGATATCAATAACGACGGCGTGGTTGAGACCGGCATCCTTGAAAAGTATCATGAGTTCATCATTGATCTTGCCGACACCGGCTCGCCCTATATTGACCGGACCGCCAAACTGCGCAGCGGCTGGTACCGGTACCGGATTCCCCTGCATAAGATCATTACCGGCTATGCGGGACAGCTGCGGAGGGATACCGGTCTTGCGCCTGACGACTGGAACAACATCAGAATGGTGCGGGTCATATGGGACGGCTTTGATACTGCGAACTTGACGCAGGAGAGCCAGCTCGTCATGGAGGGCATGCAGTTTGTCGGCAACCAGTGGGAAGCGATCCGTGATTCGCTCGGCGGCTCCGCCATGGACGTGTCGGTAATCAACACGCGGGAAGATTCGGTATATTACCGGGAAATACAGAATACGAATCTTATTCACCGCCAGCGCGACCAGACCAACATTTACCAGCCCGAGCAGTCCCTGCGCCTTAATTTTCACGGTCTGGGCCCGGGCAGGGAGGCGCTTGCACTCCGGAATTTCAGCTACCAGCCGCTCAATATCGCCTCATACGACAGCCTGACGCTCGTCATGTACGCTTCCCCTTCGTCCCAGGCAGGGAATACCGGGCCGCTTTACAACGGCGAAGTTCAGTTTTTATTCAGGTTCGGAAGCGACACCTCCACCTT
The DNA here is from genome assembly GCA_903888815.1 of uncultured Fibrobacterota bacterium. Classification (GTDB taxonomy): domain Bacteria; phylum Fibrobacterota; class Chitinivibrionia; order Chitinivibrionales; family Chitinispirillaceae; genus BOG-1184. The sequence goes on along the minus strand of CAISVC010000693.1, from coordinate 6,304 downwards.
TTACGAATACCGACGGAAAATCCAGCCCAGGTGGGACAATTTCATCTGCGTCAACCTGAAACAGCTCTCTGATCTCAAGCTTGCCTGGCTCACCGACCATCCCGGCGACAGTATCGACACCATGAACGCGGCCGGCAACCTGCGCATCAAGGCGCCGAAGGGAAGACAGCCGAACTTCGCGAACATCGGCTGGATGGCAGTCGGCGTGATCCGCAGCGCCGCAGCAACCGATACTGCCGGCGGGGAACTCTGGGTCGACGAGCTCAAGCTGGTCGGGATCAAGCATTTCAGCGGCTGGTCGTCGCGGCTGAACGTGCAGACGCAATGGGCAGATTTTCTGACACTTTCCGCGGGCCTCAACTATCAGGGGGGCGATTTCCGGACCATGACCGACAACATGATAACGTTGGGAGACTCGAGGCTTTCCGGCAACGTGAACCTCTCGACAGGGTTTGACAAATTCATGCCCAAAGAGTGGGGTGTTTCAATCCCGGTCGGCGGCTCCATCAACAGCTCCCTTACCCGGCCGCAGCTCAAGCCCGGCACCGACGTGTATCTCACCGATAAGAAAAACAACCCGGACGGCTTTCTGGAAATGGCCAGAGATGTGGTCAACAAATCGGCCGGCAGCGAGGTCTTCAATTCGCCGGTAACGGCGGCAGAGCATTTCGAGACGCAGTCGTACAGCCAGAATTTTTATATCAACTATTCGAAATCGAACACCTCTTCCAATCCCGTCGTAGACCTCCTGCTCCAGCGGCTTTCCACCCAGTTTCAGTATGCTATGAGCACCAATCATACGAACCGGGGCCGGATGCGGTCCGACAGCGACAGCGATTATGTCAATTTTGATACGAGCCGCTCCTACACCGGGGGCCTCGCTTACGACCTGTCGCCGCGCGATCCGCCCCGCTGGACGAAATGGAAGCCCTTCGGCGAGAACAAGGCGTCGTGGCTTCCGGGCAGGTGGAAGGAGCTTGAGTTCTCACTGCTGCCGGGCAGAATCAGCCTCAATCTCGCAAATGCCAGCTACACCAGCGCAATGGAGCGGCGGTTCGAGCCGGGTGTCAACTCGCTCAAATATACGAAAGATTTCAGCGTTAACCACGGAGTGCAGATCGACTACTCGCCGATCCGTCCGCTTCTCGACATGTCCTATTCGCTTGCCATCAACCGCGACTTTCCGAATAATCCATCGCTCGGAAGTAACGGCGGTGCGTTCAGGTTCATGGGTGATCAGTTTTTTGCGCGTAATTCGAATTCCATGTGGCACGACTATTATATTCTTCAAAACGAACGTTCCCGGGCGCAGCACTTCAAAATGACCATAAATCCGCAGTTCGCCGACTGGTTCTCCAACAGCGCCGATTATACGGCGGATTATTCGGGAACGCTTGCTAAATGGGGAAGCGACTCGACGAAAGACTACATGAATGCAAAAGTGAATTCCGGTGTGAATTTCACGAGCGCTTTGACCGTGGGCTCGCTTCTCCAGAACGCTTCGGGCGGCAGCGGACTGGGAAAACTCGCCGCCGGCATCAAAAAGGGGTGCGACTACGTCGGTTTCAATAATGTGAATTTCACCTATTCAACGAATGCCAACCTGACCAACAATCTAATGGGATCCGATTTGCTGTCTTCCCAGAGCATCGGATGGTCGGACTTTATGGCCTACCAGCTCGGCATCGGCGGCAAAAGCCTTTCCGACGTCATTGCCGGCAACCTGGACGACCGGTCGGCGCTCGGCGGTATGCGCTACCGCTCAACCCGCGGCGACCGTAACGATTTCTATAAGGACGACAACCGCGCCGCCAGCAGGACGTATCAGATTTCAACCAGCCTCAAGCTGGCAAAACCGATCGATCTTTCGATTTCGCAGGTCAGCCTGTCGTGGAACAAACGGATCACGGTCCGGCCGGACACCTCGTATTTCGATACCGCCTCGTCGTTTCCGGAGTTCCGCATCGGTGCGCAGAGCTCAATGCTTAACAAAATAGAATTAATCGGCCGGTATGCGCAGGGGGTAGGCCTTTCATCCAGTTTCGGCATCAAGCGGAATACCACCAACAGTTCCGCAGCGGGAGGCGTATCAACCGGCAAGACCCTTGAATTGTCGCCGCTTGTTGCAGTGAACGGAACCCTCAAGAAATGGCCGATTTCGTTCAACTACCAGCACACGCTCAGTCAGAGCGAGCAGGCTTCTCACGGCACCTCCACACAGACGGCGCGCGACGGCGACAATCTGGATATGAATTATGAAATTCAGAAAACGGCCGGCACTTCCACCATCAAGCTTTTCAAATGGGAGATCCCCGTGCGGGGACGGACCACCCTGGGCATGCGGATTGCGCGCGATCATTCGACAATGATGACGGCCGGGATAAAAACGTCGGATGCTTCAAGCCTTTCAATGACGCCGCACCTTTCGTATATTTTTACTGATAACGTCACCGGCACGCTGGAATATACCTTCCTGCAGGCAACCGATATGGGCGCCACGACAACAACAAATACCGCGGCGCTCATCGCTGAAATAAAATTCTGAAAGAAGAAACGAAATCGTATGTCAGCAAAAAAAATTCTCTTCAATGCAACGACGGCCGAGAAACGGGCAGCGCTCCTCGAACAGAACAAAGTGGTGGAAATCGTGGTGGAGCGGCCGGATTCCTACCGCCTCGTGGGAAACATCTACCGGGGCAGGGTCATCTCGATCCTTCCGGGACTGCAGGCCGCGTTCGTGGAGATCGGTCTTGAACGGAGCGCGTTCCTCCATGCTTCGGATATAGAGCCGTCGGTGCTGCTCAACGAAGACGATGCGCTCCTGGAACGCTTCAGCAGGAACGATTCGTCGAAACGGCGTATGGTCGTCCGGATTCCGATAGAGAAGCTGCTCCAGAAGGGGCAGGAGGTCATTGTGCAGGTGATAAAGGAGCCGATCGGCACCAAGGGCGCCAAGCTCACCACCCAGATCAGCATTGCCGGCAGGTTCCTCGTGCTGGTACCGGACGCCGATTTCATCGGCGTTTCAAAGCGGACGCAGGATTTCAAGAAACGAGGCAGGCTGAAGAAACTGCTCGCCCAGATTAAGCCGAAGGGAGTCGGTTTCATCGTACGGACCATGGGGCTCAAAGTCTCGGAAGCCGAATTCATCAGGGAAATCAACCTGCTTGTTGACGCATGGCGCTCCGCGAGCGGGGAGGCGCTCAAGGGCACGGGGCCCAAGCTCATCCACCGGGAAATGGGCATTACAACGCGGGTAATCAGGGATCTTTTTTCCGAAGATGTGGGCGAAGTGTACGTGGACCAGGAAGAGGATTTCCGGGAGATTCAGAGTTATCTTGCAGCCCTGTCGCCTGATCTGTGCCGCCGGGTGATACTGTACAAGGAGAACGAACCGCTATTTGACAAATTCGATATCGAGAAGGATCTCGAACGTCTCCTCAGGAGAAAGATCTGGCTCCGCAACGGTGGATACATTCTCATCGACCGTACCGAAGCGCTCGTCGCCATCGATGTCAACACGGGCCGGAATGTCGGCAAACATTCGCTCGAAGAGACCATTTTCCAGACCAATATGGAAGCGGCCGGCGAAATCTGCCGCCAGCTGCGGCTCCGCGATATCGGGGGTCTCATCGTCATCGATTTTATCGACATGAGAAGCCCGCAGCACCGGAAGCAGGTCGAGCATGTGATGCAGAAAGCGCTCGACGCCGACCCGACCGCCACCTCCTGTACCGGACTCTCGAAGTTCGGTCTTCTTGAGATAACCCGCAAAAGAGTCCGGCCCGAACTTCAGGAGTTCTATACCGACGTCTGCCATGCGTGCAACGGGCTCGGCTGGGTGTTCTCTCCGGAAACCGTCACGTCGAGGATCGACCGGGAGCTGCAACGCCTGCCGGACCGTTCAAAAGAACAGCGGATAGCAGTGCATCCTGCGGTCGCCGCTTACCTGTTGCAGGACAACGCCAAGGTCAAACGCATGCTCGAACAGGAGCGTCAGTGCAGGATATTTATTGTATCCGACGAGGAACTTGAACAGGATGAGTATAAGTTCCAGGAGCAGAGTCCCCGCTGATTAGAAAACTTAGCCCGCGCGTCTATTTTCAGTTATTTGCCATGAGCAAGGAACCGATTAAAACCCTGAAAGACGCTGCAATAATGACTGCGATTGCTCTCGGGATGAGCATCGCAGGCGCAGGTTGTCTTTCCAGCCTTCAACCCTCCATCCGGTGCATTGCCGCTAAAATCCTCCTTGATTTTTATGATGGTAACAGGTAATTTTACATGACTTTTCAGATCTATGGAACAGGAGTGAAAATGTATTCGATTATTGAACAGGGCGGATTCCAGTATAAGGTGTCACCGGGAACGATAATCCAGGTGCCGCTCATTGACGCGGAAAAGGGAAGTGAAATTTCTATTCCCCGGGTGCTGCTCACCGCAGACGGTGCTGCCGTTAAAGTGGGCACTCCCTGTATCGGCAATGCGTCGGTGAAGGCGAAAGTGCTTGAGCACGTGAAAGGCGAAAAAGTGCTTATTGTCAAGAAACGGCGGCGTAAAGATTATCAGCGGAAAAACGGGCATCGTCAACAGTACACGAAACTTGAGATTGTTTCAATCAATGCCTGAAAAAAAGGAGCGGGCTGAGCATGGCGCATAAAAAAGGCGGCGGCAGCAGTGTTAACGGAAGGGACAGCAATCCGAAGAGGCTGGGAGTCAAGTGTTTCGGAGGCGAAAAAGTTACGGCGGGAAGTATCATCGTACGGCAGCGCGGAACAGTGGTACACCCGGGCAAAAACATTGACAAGGGTAAGGATGACACGCTTTTCGCAATGACGGACGGCGTTGTCCGGTTCAGCCGTTTTTCCGGGAACAAGAAAAGGGTGGAGATCGTTCCGGCATAGAAATCCGGCGCGCAGTCGCAGAATTTTTTCACAAACACGAGGGCGGTATGCATAGCAAAGGCAGACCGCCTTTTTTCATGGCCAATAGCGCACCCGATATGCTATCCTTTAACTATATTTTGAGAATACACACTACTCTATAAACGCCGGGGCGCAGAAAGTACACACGTCTGTCGTTGAGGAACAAGGTATGCGTGGCAAAAAGACTCGCCTGAAAAGCCGGGAAATCGCCCCGCGTCCGCCGAGCGAAGGCGAGATGCTCCATACCCTGCTCGACAACATGTCTGATGCCATTTATTTCAAAGATGTGAAAAGCAGGTTTCTGAGGGTCAGCAAATATATGATGCAGAAGATGGGCGTCAAGGACTTCAAGGAAATGCGGGGTAAAACCGATTTTGATATGTTCACACTGGAACATGCGCGGCAGGCGTTCAACGACGAGATGGGGGTGATCCGCTCAGGCAAGCCGATCGTGGGAATCGAGGAGAAGGAGACCTGGCCCGACAAGCCCGACACCTGGGTTTCGACCACCAAGATGCCTTTCCGGAACAAGAGATGTCAGATTATCGGAACATTCGGGGTTTCCCGCGACATTACCGAAATAAAGAAATACCGGGATGCGCTCCAGAAGGCAAAAGAAGAACTGGAGGAGCGCGTCAAGGAGCGGACCGCCGAGCTCAGCGAGGCGAAGTTCAAGCTCGAACAGAACCTTGAGCAGCTTAAATTCCTTAACGTCACCGCATACGAACTGGCGCAGATTATCGATATCGACGAGATGTTCAATGCGATCGGAAAGGCCTTTCTGGCCCGGTTCCCCTTTGCACAGATAAGCATCTGCCAGAGGACAAAAAGCGGATTTTCCTGCGTGTATGCGGTGGGGCACCTTGATTCTCCGGAAGGCCGGGCGCTTTCTGAGACAGCGCTCAAGCCTTTTGTGCAGAAAGAGCTTTCAACGCAGCTCTTTATCGAGAACCGGTCCGAAGAGCCCTCTCTTGCGCTCAGCTGGCCTCAGGCGCTTGAGGAGGATCCGTGCTGGATTGCGCTGCCGCTTCAGGCGGATAATGCAACGCTTGCCATCGTGCAGCTCTTTGTTGCTCCCCACGGGGAAACGGTTTTTCACCAGGAACAGACGCTGCTTTCGACACTGGCCGCTCATGCGGCCGCATGTCTCTCCAACGCCCTCCATTACAAAGAGCTTGAGGTCACGGCAAGGCTGGAAGGTGAGCTTGAGGCTGCGCGCAACATACAGCAGAGCCTCACTCCGCATGACAAGCCGTCGATTCCGGGCATAAGCCTCGGCGGCGTGTACCAGCCGGCCCACGAGGTCGGCGGCGAGTAGCCTTCCTGTTCCATGACGTAGAACTGGAGTCCGCCGGTCTTCTCAACCGCCCGGAAAATCT
>CAISVC010000692.1 GCA_903888815.1 uncultured Fibrobacterota bacterium | reverse complement strand
GGCCATGCCGTTGCCTGTGCCAGGACGAGTAGATATCCGGACACGATGAGGAATTTTTTCATGTATCCTTGTCCCCTTCCTCCATGATGAAAAGCATGCGGTTTTTACCGGAATAACTGCGAGTCTGAAAGGCTTATATTGGTATTTAAAATAGCCAAACCATTGCCTAATTTGAAATGTCAAGAATCCAGATACTGGTACCAGGAGAACCATCCGGATCGCCACGACAAGATTCAAACGCCAATTTCATCCCGTCTGGAGACACGGCAGGAGCGCCATCATATCCGGTACATACGGTCACTCGCACTGGCGTGCCGCCGCCAGCAGGGATTTTATAGATATTTGCATATTCCAATCCGGCATCAGAACTGTAATAAATCAAAGTTCCGTTTCCCGAAAAACTCGCATCTGTTTTATCGCCGGCTCCCGATGTTACCCTGACTGGGGTGGTGCCGTCGATGGCCATTGTCCAGATATCCCACTGGCCGCCGGCAAACTTCTGACAAAGCAACAGATTTCCGGCCGGAGACCAGTTCGGTTGCCGGCAATCGTCCGCTGTGCCTGTTAAGGGAAGATAAGTGGCACCAAGGATGTCATACTTTGTGATTACTCCCTGTCCTTCAACATCCACCGGATGCGACTCGAAAACAATCCATTGCCCGTCCGGTGAAAAAGACGGTTCGTATGCCATAAAAGCCGGGCGCGAGGTTACGCGTGTTTCTTCCCCCGGTTTTCCATTTGCTGCAATCATAAAAATTTCGTCATGGTCACCGCGCGAGGAGGAAAAAACAATGCTTTGATTCTGCGGGTTCCAGCAAGCTCCGGGAAGATTCACGTTCGTACTGCCGTCCATAACCAACGTATCCACGCTGTAGGTATCCAGGTGATAAACGAAGATATCGGCCGGCCCGGTGTTATATCCATCCCGGAAACGGGTAAACACGATAGCTCTACCGTCCGGAGAAAAAGCGGGATTTTGCAAACTGCCGGTGAGAGGAATCCCCAATTTAGAGGCAGCATCATTTCTCGAATATGCCGGTATTTCCTCATCAGTGCAATGAACAAATATCAAGAACAAAAAAGCACAGGAAAAAAATACAATGCCTAATTTTGTTTTCAGCATTGTCCCTCTTTTGTGGTATTAATAAGCCCGCCCGCAAGCACAATTGTCCGTTCGCGCTGTGATAAATCCAGCTTCAGCCGAATGTCCCTGCTATTTGTTTCGTTGTGCACAACCAACGGCGCCCCGGATTGGATTGCCTTGCGCAACTGATAGGTAATTTGATTTTTCGAGAGCGGGTGGGTGTATAAAGAAAGATTCTTTACAGACCTGCCTGCGCCGAGGCTTCGGCAGGCAGACGCCCATCTTTTCCCCATTTTTCCCTGCCTGCGCCGAGGCTTCGGCAGGCAGGCCGCCTCCGCCGTCAGGGCTTTGGCTTACTTCAAGAAAACTTCAAGAAAAAATATAGGTGTTTTGGCGTGTAATTGTCAAATCTGAAAATACCGGTCTTAGGGCTTCGGGTTCAAGCATTGAAAAAATAAGAATTTATCATACGCAGTTCTGGTCGAAGAACTGGTAGTCGAGAGTCGGGCCAACCGGAACCGGCGGCCCCAGGGTTCTGGCTGGCGGAGGGCGGGGCGCAGGCAGGTGACTTCGGCCAGAAAATCCAGCGGGTCGTACACCTCAAAATTCCGGGGGATTCCGGCCATCAGGGTCGTGTCTCCGGAAAGCGGAAACGGCAGGCAATTGGGGTGTGCGGCCCTGTAGAGAACCTTGCCGTCTCTGGTGAGCGTAACCATGCGGGCAAGGCTGAACGGACACCGAAGAAACACGTTGCCCTGGGCCCTATGATAACGCATTTCTATCCACTACTGATTGCGTTCATGCAGGATGAATACGCCTTGCGGCAAGCGCCCGGAACCCCGTGATGCTATGGTTCTTCCGCGTATGTCAATTACGCGGTCCGCCCCCTGCAACGCCCGCCCCCCGCCTGCGGCTCCCCGAACGAGATGATAAAGGCTGAGGCGGTCCATCCCGCCATGCTTCCGCGCCCCAATCGCCCTGCCGGATCCAGGCAGGGTCGAAACGACTGCATAGGAATTGGGAATCATGCAGCAGAATCCACCACTGTCCTTGACCCAGACCGAAAGCGGGGTTGACGGGTTTATGGTAACGGTCTGTTTTGCCATGGTGTATTTCGTCCCACCCGTTGAGTCCTTATACAGATCCACCGAATAGGAGCCCGCCTTTAAAAACGAGAGCGGAACACTCATGGTTCTGGCCGAAAGCGCGCTGATGCCGCCAACATACCAGTCATTACCCTTCCGCCGTGCCATGATGGCATACTGTCCGGGATAACCGTCGATAAAATGGATGTCGTCCCACGCGCTTGGGACTATCTGCAGGAACGGTTTGCCGATGCTCGGATTGTACCCTTCCGGCCTGTCGGCGAAATGCTGTATGCCTGATTCCATGATGACGGAGCACGCCAGTTCGTGCGCATCCGTCGAGGTGCGCGTGGCGCCGCTGCCATTTATAAGCTGTCCTGTATAAAAAAGAACCGGCGTCATGTCCATGGGTCCGATAACGTTGCGGGTAAAGGGAAGCGTGCAGTTGTGTTTCGGTCCCGGATACCCCCGCCCGACATATTCATATCCTTCGACAGCCTCCCAGGTCATCAGATGGGGCCAGCGCCGGCGCTGGCCGCGGGGGACCGTGCAGCCGTGAAACGTGGCCATCAGCTTGTTTGCCGCGAGGTTGTTCGCCGTCGAGTCGAACCACCTCATAATGTGCTGGTCGTAGCTGGTATTGACGTCTCCATTATCATAAATAAAGTCTATCTTGAGGCTTTTCAGTCCCCATGTATGGCATTGAGGGAAGATGCTGTTCTGCAGGGTTTGTGTCGTAACTTCGGAATAATTATACCATAACTCATCGCCTACATTCTTCTGCGCTGCATACTGGCAGATTCCGGCAACGTACGACTTGGTAAAATTCCAGTCAGTCAGATTGTATTCCCATCCCATCTGGCTGGCAAAGTCGATATATCTTTTCTGCTGGGTTGTGTCACCCGTTTCCTGCGTGAGCCACGACCACGCGCTCCGCCCGGACTTTACCCAGCTGATGTCCGTCAAAGCGCAGGGAGGATTGAGGTTTTCCACAACAGAAGATTCCACGATCGGCCCGAGCGTGCTTCCGATAATCGCGACGCGCCAGGGGAGTTTCCACGGCAGCGTGCCGGATATCGCCCCTTGACCTGTCGGGAAAGTGGTCTGGTACACATTACTGCTTGCCGTTTTTGAGGCGAAGTGGACACCTGTGTAATCGCCGTACACCGCGGCTTCGGTGACAAGCGCCCAGGCATTCGTTGTTTTAAACAGGACCGGAATTCCGAAACTCGCGGCGGCCGCGCCGACGCTGAACGCATCATAGGTCTTTTCGTCACCGCCCGGCGAATGGCCCCAACCGCTGGAGCCCGATGGAATGGTAAAACCCGATACCTCTCCGGTCACCTGCGTCGAGCCGGTTCCGAGAAGTTCACAGCAAAACGCCGCTGCTTCATTGTACGCGCGAAAGTGGAAGGCTACTTGGAGGTTATTCGCATTTCGGAAAGTCAGGGTGAGTTCGTTGCAGTTGTTAGTATATGAGCTTCGCTTGCCGGACGGCAGCGAATAAGTCTCGTTGACCGCTGTCGGCGACTGGCTGACGAACGTCAGATTGGTCACGAAATTCTGAGCGCTCGTCGTCACCCCAAGCGGAGACCAGTCGAGTACCGTGCCGCCGTTCAGAAGGGCCCGATAATAGCAGTTTCTCTGGTTCGGCGCAATCGCGGCGATGGTGTCCTGCGTTGTTTCAATGACCAGAGCCGAGTTCGGCGAGGAGACCGACCATGTCTGGGCCCAGGAATACGCGACAGCGATGAGCAAGAATACCGGCAGGATATGCCATACATGCCGATACGTGAATCGCATATTTGATAAACGTCTATTTCTCATGGTTCTCATCCGACCTGCCCCTGGAAAAGATTATCGTTCAAGAAACAAGTATTGAAAGCAGAGCGCTCTGCTTTCATGCGGCCGTCCGCCTTCCTCGATAAACATTTATATGTTGCAGTTCTACGGCCTAATGACAATCTATCCGAAAGCGACCGTTCAGTTATTTTCTGGAACCGTGCAACGTCTTTTCCGCTCCAACGCTCACGTGAGCATTCCCATTCATGATGTAAATGCCCGGCGTTGGATTCCCCTGTTCATTCATACCCTGAAGGCTAAAACGCTTTCCGTTGATCAGGTACATGAAATGCGCTGCGGCATTCGTCGTCGCGATACCATACACTACTGATAGGTAATTTGATTTTTCGGGAGCGGGTGGGTGTATAAAGAAGGATTCTTTACAAACGCCCATCTTTTCACCAGTTATTCACCTGCACAGCAAATAGCATCGATTAGGAATATAGCGTTCCCTGCTCATTTATGTCAAATTTAATGAATCTTGCATCTCTCTCGTTGAGGAGCATCCTATGGAAAAATTCCATCCGTCGTGTAATACCTTTTGAAATAAGGGATGCCGGCAAACCGATCTGACCTTGCGGAAAAACCCCACTACCACCAGACGAAATCAATTTCGTTTATCAATTTTCCCCTTGCTGAAATATTCCGCATAACGTAACATATAAGCATAGTGTTTATTTACCCCATCAAAGGAGTTTGGAAATATATGGCAAAAGATTTTAAGGGATACGAATAGGTCTACTGTGGCTGAAAAGACCACGAATAGAAGGCTGAACGAAACTATAATCACGAAGGCAACGAATATAAATCGTATGAACGGATAATTTTATTAATCCAGGAGGCCAGATTTTTTTCTTGACCTCATAACATAGAAGGACGGGCTTGCCCAGAAGCCACAAGACGTTCATTTTTATATTTGACAAAAATGAGATGAAGGGGTATATTCTTAATGTGAATCCGCTTGATGTACAATTGGCAAGGAGGGTGCTGTGAACCAGAAAAGGACATGGTGTCTGTTACTCTCATTAAGTATTGTCAGTTCTGTTTCCGCAGGATTTATTGAAGGTACTACTACCATCCAGATGAACAAGGCGATTCACTTCGACTCGGGAACAGTTTTTATTCCGCCTCAAGGAACGGGCATTTCCGGTGAATACCTCTGTTCGTCATTACTCGATCCTGGTGACTTTTATTTTCTTTCGCATGATTGTGGCACCTGTACATGGTATTGTCCTTGTGAAGTAATGGGGTCGGCCAAACCAATTTTCGTTTCAAAGAAAAAAATGAACGAACTGGTATTGTCAATACCGCTTAACCTGAATGATACTAGTTGCTTCAGGAAAGTTGATTCTGGCAGAAGTTGTATATATATGGGTGATACGAGCCATTGCTATCTTCCTTCTCTGGCGTGCGGATCTTTCGCAGCAATAGGAAGGCTTATTAATTGGACATTTCCGTGGGTTGTAATGACGGCTCAAAAGAAATATGTCTTAATTCGCTTGGCGCAGGTCTTAGGGGAAAGTGTTGATGAATACGGTCCTCCGCCGTGGCCAGTTCACTACTATACAAACTCGATTATTCTTACATGGTCGCTCCAGACTAACGGGACAACCAACTTTAATGGTATTTCATCTATCGCTGATGGGAGAGCTTTTCATTCGCGTGAAACAACCGTAGCCATGCATTTATCGTCCGCACAAATCAATCTCTACGACTTACTTGGTAGAAAAATATCGATAACCGATATCCAAAAAGCAAAAGTATATGGGAAAAGGAATATTAAATTATTCGTTGGTGAGAATAATAATTTTACAAAATTGTTGGTGGTTCGACCAAAGTAGTCTTTCGCCGTCCTATTGCAAAATTCCATCCGTCTTGTATTACCTTCTGAAATAGGGGATGCCGGCAAACCGATCTGCCCTTGCGGGAAACCCCTAATTGGCCGTATTACCCCATAAAATGCGGCGAGCGCTCTTTAAAAAGAATATTGAAAATCTAAACAAACGGGATTATATTACTAATACCGGAACCAACTCTTAACTTAAACAAAATTCTGTCCCAATCCTTTGACGACGTACAAGTAGAAGCGACGTCTTTTTCACGAGGGCAAAGGAGGCTTTATGTCGAAAAGGTCATTCTTATTTGCAACGATCTACGTTTTATCATCGGCCTTTCTGTCGGTAGTACATGCGGGAAACCCGATTATTCCCGGATATTTTGCTGACCCGCATGTTTTAAGCGACAGCGGGAAATTCTACATCTACGCAACAACCGTATCAGATCCGCAGGGAGATTATGACCAGATGGTCATCTGGAAATCTTCGGACTTTGTTCACTGGACCATGGTAAAAGTTAATTGGCCGACCTTTGTTGTATGGGCCCCGGACGCGATTAAAGGATTGAACGGAAAGTATTACATCTATCCTACGCAGGCGTCAGACTATACGGGATGGGTTGGCGTTGGGAACAGTCCGGCAGGGCCGTTTCAAAATGCGCGGACCGATAATGGGCCCGTTATTCCTACCGGCGGTTCCTACGGCGATTATTGCATAGACGCGAATCCGTTCATCGATACGGACGGCCAGGCCTACCTGTATTGGGGATGGGGGGCATCTCGAGGCATACGGCTTAATGCAGATATGGCAACGGTCAGCGGAACAGTACAGAACATGACGCCTACCAATTATGTTGAAGCTCCTTATATGATAAAACGGAACAATAAATATTATTTCATGTACTCGTGGGGACGATGTCAGGACGAAACATATAAAGTATCCTATTCAACCGCAACGAGCCCCTTCGGACCATTTACTTATGGCACAAATAATCCCATATTGTCATCTCCGCGGATCTTTCTTCTGATGGGCCGGGTCATAATTCCATCCTGAAAATCGATACGAATTATTACATCGTTTACCATCAGCATGATGTCCCCCGCACGCATGAAAGTGGAAGTTCGACCGACGGTATACACCGCCAGACCTGTGCTGATAGATTCTTCTTTAACACGGACGGATCTATAGCAAAAGTGGTAACCACCAAAACGGGCGTCGGCGCATTGGGTCCGCTCTTCAACAACGATACCAACCTGTCCAAAGGCAAAACGGCTGCTGCGTCAAGCACGCAGGACACTTTTCATAGCCCTAATAAGGCGTTTGACGAAAGCTATCTTACCCACTGGTCGGCAAGCGGCACCACCTATCCGCAGTGGCTGAAGGTAGATTTGGGCCAGAGCGTAAAGATTGACCGGTGCGAAAGCGAGTTTGAATATCCGACCGTGGCCTACCGCTACAGGATTGAATACTCTTCTGACAATGTCGCATGGACGCTGTACGCGGACAGGACAGGCAACGCCGTCGCTGAATGCCCTTCAATCGACAGCGGAACAGTCACGGCCCGCTATTTCAGGATAACGCTGACTGGCTGCGCCAAAACCACCAACCCCGCAAGCCTGTGGGAATTCAAAGTGATACAAAAACGGACGACCGGCATTATTCCGGGACCGCAGCGCGTCGCCGCAGTCTCCCCTGCGCCGTTGAAAAACACCCATGTTGTTACCGGCGATCATTTCACCGTACCGGCCGAATATTCACACAAGAAGATCTCGGCGGATGTTTACACTGTTTCCGGAAAACGAGTGGCCGGTATTCTCATTGCAGGGAATAGCCTTAATCTGCGAAAAGAATGCGGCGTTTCCGGCGGGATCTACCTGCTGCATATAAAGGTTTTGCAGTGACAGTGTGGATCTAAAAAAATATCACAGAATGAGGACTGCGGTAATGGCGCTCGTGGTTAGCTGGTAATGCTTTCTCCTCCTTTCCCCCGTGCTATGGAAAAATTCCATCCGTCTTGTAATATTTTCTAAAATAAGGGGTGCTGGTAAGCAAAACTGCCATTTAGAATACCCCTTTCTATGATCAGGGGGGTAGCCCACCTGTCTAGCGATATTACTGCTATTATCGCTATTTTTACGCTATTATCACTATTAACGCTATGAAGCATGGTGACCAAAATGATGACCAAATTTATTATAATTATGTACCCCTTTTAGGGCATTGAACAGCGAATTCCTAAGGGATATTGTCCGCAAGGGGAGGGCGTGATCCTGAAGATGCAAGTTCTTTCCGGTTTACATCATCATTATTTTAGGAAGGCGGCATGACGGATGGTATTTTTCCATAGCACGCGGGCCATCGCCGCCGCGGCGCAATATCGGGGCGTTTTTACTACCTTGCTTTTTTCCATGTTACCGTATCCGGTTGTTGATAGTTGAGATAAGCATTTTATCCGGACTCTTTTCCGATCGCCACGTAAGGATATAAATCCCGGAGGGCATGGATTTGACCTTGAAACGCCACTGGTTGGCCGCTGTTTTCCACCCCACGGCGGCAATCGCGCCATTTATGCCGGTTAAAACCGCGTTATCGAATATTTTGCCATCGACATCTGAAATTGTCAGCCCATCGGCGGTGAATTTTATTGAAAGGCGCCCGTTCTGACGGGGCGTGATGCGTCCTTCTCCCATTCCGGTGGTTACAAAAGGATTGGGATCAATCCATAAATCCGGGAAACCGATATAGTCTCCCAGATAGATCTCCTGCGGCGATTTTGCGGTTTTTCCTTTGCGGATAAATGCTTTTGAATAGCACCCCGGTGAAACATTATTGTCAACATCTCCACAGTGAATGAAATAATTGGTATCCGTCATGCAGAAATTTATCGAGCACAGACCGCAGTCGGAGCAGATGTTGGTCTGTCCGTTTCCGCATGGAATACTGTTGAGAAAAGCTCCTGTTGACGCTCTGAATAACGGGGCTGCCGTCAAATGAGTAGCCGGATTGTAACAGACCGTGCCGAAACTGTCCGCCATTCTCATCACACATCCATCGCCGCCATTCGTCGGATTTACCGACGTTTGCGTGGATAGATTAACGACGACAGGAAGCCATACCCCATCGGTTTTTATATCGAAACTGAGATATTTTCCTATTTTATTGGGAGAAGCATACCCATGGCGGGTCCCGACATTTATCGATGGGTCCTTGTTCCAGGCCATGTTCCATAAAGTATCGGTCTTTCCTCTGGTATTATCGGTATTGATTACGCTTCTTACAATAATTGTTCCAATGGAATAGACTATCCTGCGGATTCCGGCGGAATCATCCCAGCTTTGCGCGAACAAATCGTAATTCAACGCGCCAACCCAGATCACTTTAATATTGGCGCCACTCGAATCGCATACCGAAACAGCAATGTTATTCTGCATCGCGATCTTTGCGCCGTCCGGTGAAATCTTATATCCGGATGATGGCCCCCATCTGACCATTTCAAATTGCACATATTTGAAAAGAGTTTTTATGGAAGCGCTCCCTCCGGAGCCGACCAGACGCATGATACAGACCGTATCCAGGCTTTTATCACCCTTGGCGGTATCGTCGGGGGAAATATTTCCGCCACGCGCTTTATTATAAACAACCAGTGCCTGATGGACCGGAGAACCGTACATCGCTCTCCATGAACTGTCTATCTGGTGTAAGGAAGGATTTGAACCGGGATAACTTCCGGCAAAGCTCAACGTGAAAGACAAAATCATTGCCGCAATACATCCTGCACAGGCCCGCCGGCCCACTGTTTCTGAGTTCATGTCCGTTTTCCCGTTCCAATTAAACTAATTTCTGGTAGCCTTGGAAGTGCAGGAGTATAATGCCGCAGCTGCGGTGGATGACAAGCGCCAGGTGATCGTGCATGCGGAAGCGTTTGGTAGTGGTTCGGATAAGGAGCTTTTAAAGCCGATGATTGATGGGATACGGGAAAACTTTGAAGAACTCGGTGAAAAAGATGTTTTTGAGAAGGCGAAGGTGACGGCGGACAGCCGTTCTTCGAAATAACACTGTTATTCCGAATAAGGCCTTTAGGTGGTTTTCATACTGAGAAGAATATGCAGATGCTTGCGGAAGAAAAGATCGACGGCTATGTGGCGGACAATCAATTCCGCAAGCGGGACCCGAAGTTTGCGAGTGCAGACAGGCACAAGAAATCTATCGATCGCAACCATACACCAATAAAGGAAAAACGTTACTTTACGCCCTCGGATTTCATATATAATGAATCGGACGGAACGCTTACCTGCCCTGCGGGAAACAAGCTTTATGTAAAGAACCGGAACTTTGTCGGTACGCGAGGTGAAAAAGGGATCGCGTATGCCGGATGGAAGACGAAATGTCGCGTGTGTGAAATACGCAAAAAGTGCTTGCGCAGTCCGAAGAGCCAGTTCCGTCAGGTGGTGATTTTTGACGAGTCGGGCAAGGGACCGAAAGGACGATTTACCAAGCAAATGATCGAGAAGTTTGACTCAGCGCTCGGGCGATTCATCTACAGCAGGCGCATGGGCACGGTGGAACCGGTGTTCGCCACTATCTGCAGAAGGATAGGGCTTGACCGCTTTACTTTGCGAGGGAGAGCAAAAGTAGATACCCAATGGAAACTGTTTTCGATGGTGCATAATATTTTCAAAATCTGGCGCTATGGAGCTTCCTATGCCTATTGAAAAGGATGGCTGTACAGGTCTATCCACAATTACAGGCCTGAAAAGGGCCTTAAATCAGCTAAAAAAAGCACTGCTCTTAAATTCTAACTTTCCCTTATAAATTCCCGAACGTGACTTCCCGAATTATTTGACAAAGCAAAAGGAGAATATAATTTTACTGAAAAGGGGTTTTCCTACAGACTCGTTAGCAGCGATCATTAATAAATTATACCTTGATATTGTATATGTCTATAATATACATTTAATATATGAAAAGAATATGCATCCCGGAAGAAGCATCTGGTTTTGATTGGGATGAAAACAATATTTTAAAAAACTGGGACCAACATAATGTATCATATTGGGAATGCGAGGAAATCTTTTTTAATAAACCATTAATTATCAGGAATGACGAAGAACATTCAAAAGCAGAAATCCGATATTATGCATTGGGAAAGACAGACTCAAATCGGAAAATATTCGTGGCTTTTACTATGAGGGACACCTTAATACGCCCTGTCTCCTTCAGGGAAATGACAAGAAAGGAAAGAAGAATATATGAGCAATCAAAAATTGAATAAGATACCGATATTTAGGAATGAGGATGAAGAGAGAAAATTCTGGTCAAGAAATGACTCTGCGGATTTTCTTGATTGGAAAACTGCGAAACCTGCTGAATTCAACAAATTAAAACCAAGCGTTCATAGCATTTCCCTGCGTTTACCGGATGTGCTATTGGGAAAATTAAAAATATTAGCAAACAAAAAAGATGTTCCTTATCAGACATTATTAAAGATTTATCTATCCGATCGCGTTGCAAAAGAATTCCATACAGTATAACTTTATAAAAAGAGGCTGCTAACAACGTGTTAGAGCGGACGGGTAACTGCCCCAGCCGCTTAAGCGCGACGTTATTTTAAAATAAACTGCATTAACATCGTTTTAACCGTAAATATTTAAATTTGTTGCCACAAGGCACACAATGTAATATATTAGTATAATGAAAGCCTTTCGATGGGATTTAAAAAAGAATGAACAGCTGAAATCGGAAAGAAATATTTGTTTTGAGGATGTCGTTTATTTTATTGAAAAAGGCAACTTATTGGATATTATCGATAATCCGAACCAAACAAAATACAAGGGTCAAAAGATATACATTATCAAAATAAATAAATACGTTTTCATGGTACCTTTTTATGAAGATAAAGACGGCAACTATTTAATAACAATTATACCAAACAGAAAATTGACGAAGAAATATTTGGGGGTAAAAAATGTATAAACTCACAAAAGAAGAAATTGGGTTTGTAAATTCTGTTGAGCGTGGTGAATGGAAAAGCATTTCCAATTTTGAAAAAGAAAAGAAAAAGGCAATGCTGGCGGCACGGGCAACTTTAAAAAAGAATAAAAGAGTAAATATTCGAATTTCTCAAAACGATCTAGAATACTTACAAAGGCATGCATTTGAAGAAGGTATTCCCTACCAGACATTAATGACCAGTGTCTTGCATAAATTCGCTCACGGCAGATTAAAAGCTGCCTGACAATAAAATACTGACAGAATAAATAT